>CAIRFY010000278.1 GCA_903877945.1 uncultured Oscillochloris sp.
CACCAGCGAGACCCCACTCATAATCTGCGCACCACGACGGGCGGCAGCGGCGCGGTCGGCGGCAGCGTGACGCTCGGCGGATGTGATCAGGTGTTCCATCACCATCGGCACGCCGGGGGGCATCTTCATGCCCTGCACACTATCGCCCACCGTCAAATTGAGAAGACCAATCGAACCGGTGATGACCGTCATCACCACGAGAAACATCGTGGTGGCCATAACAATTCTACGTTGCATCGGTTCCCTCTCCGTGATAGTGTCTGCGCGACTTAAACCAACTCGATGAACTGCACCTGGTCTGGTTGGTTGCCCTGGCGGCGAACGCCCCCCTCACCCCCTAAATTCCTCTCCAAAAATGTTACGACTCGCCTACCCGTGGTGCGGAGTGCCAGGATTGTGGGCGCACAAAAGCGACCCTCTGGTGGCTGGCCACAGCAAGAGAATGCGGCGACGTCGGCGTGTGCGACCACACGGCTCTCAGGCAACGTTGCCTTTAAGTGGATGCTTATTTAACATGTGATGGGTGGAACTATCTATGGCACCCACGTATTGTAGTACGCACAAAAAAAATTACAATAGGTCTGTCATAACATTAGAGTCATATGAGGGGCTGATTTGGTTTACAAAAAGTAAAGAATCTGCCGCCGCTCAAGGAGAGGGGGCTGGGGGGGGTGAGGGCTTCGCGGCGGCAGCCCTACCCCTTATGTCGTACCTCAAGGACAGCGATCTTGGTCGCGTGGTTAAACGGTGCTGGGTCGCTGACGGGCGCACTAAGGCGGGTGTGCGCGTAGCCCGTACAGTCTTCGGGGACATCAATGCGCTCGGCCAGCCGCACGTAGCCATCCTGGCAGACCGCATTGAGGATCTCCATGTAGGCAGCCCCGCTGAGGAAGAGGGCGTTGTTGATCGCCACAATCCGCCCGCCGCTGGTCACCAGCGGGCGCAGCTTGTTGATCAGGCGCGCATAGTTGCTGGCCAGATCGACGACGCCGTTCTCCGTGGCTGCAAATATTGGCGGATCGAGGATCGCACAGTCGAATCGCTCGCTGGCCCGCTTCAGGCGGTTCACCAGGGGCCAGAAGTCGCCGGAGAGTACGTCGGCCTTGATAATCGGCATCCCGTTGAGCGTGTACGAGTCCTTGGCCAGGTTCAAAAAGCGCCGGCTCAGGTCGAGCTGTACCACCCGGCTGGCCCCGCCAGCCATAGCGGCCACCCCCAGGCTACCGGTGTAGGCAAAGGTGTTCAGCACCGACAGGCCGCGCATCTGGGCGATCAGCCAGGCCCGCAGGCCGCGTGTGTCGAGGTAAAAACTGGCGTCGCGGTTCATGGTCAGATCCACGGCGTACCAGACGCCGTGTTCGCGGATGCGCCGGGCCGGGCGCTCGCCCGCAATCAGCGCACCGCTCTGCCCCTCGGGCGTCGCGGCGTGGCGCGTTTTCAGCACGCAGGCGTTGACCCAGGGCAGCCGATCCTGCACGATGCGCAACGCCAGTTCCACCAGCGGCAGCCCTTCGGCGGGCGGGTTCGCGTAGGTATGCAGTACAGCGGTAGTGGCGTATACATCGATCACCAACTGCGGACAACCCTCGGCAAAGCCGGTGAATAACCGGATCGCGCCCTGGTGTCCTGCGTCGAGCAGCCCGGCGCGGGCCATCATGGCGCGATCCAGCAGATCTTCAAGCGGGGAGCTGATCATCATCGTTCACGGCTGTGTCAGGCGCAGGGGCGCTGTCAGAAGACTGCTGTCGCGCAACAAGCCCTTGAAGTTCGGCAAACAATTCGATCCCCAGCAAAACCCCGCTCGGGTAGCCCTTCTGCGTGATAACGATTGGCTGATGATCTTCCCGCGCACGCTTGATCAGCGCGGCCAAGGATGAGGCAACCTTGGAAACTGGCACCACTCCATGCTCTAGATCGATCGACTTCATGAAATAATCCTATCTATAATATTACGCATAGGCGACAAAACACACCTCTATCGTAGCACATCCGGGCGGCGATGCAACCCTATTTTGCGCAGTAGACAAGGTTCGTGGATACCTTACCGTTTGCGATGCTCGTAGTGGCGGCTTCAGCCGCACAGGCGCTGAAGCGCCCGCTACGAACCGTAAACCTGAAACCTTGTCTTTGCGTCAAACCATCCCGTGCATGTGACGCAAAGGCGCGAAGACGCAAAGAGTGAGAAGGGTTGCGGACAGGATGTTTCGCTCCACGACGTAACATCAGGGGAACAGATGCCGGGACGTAGGCCAGCGTGCCCTGATGTTATAATGCGGCCATCATAGACGATGTTTTGTTCCCTTGCAGATTAAGGAGTATGCGCTATGACTACCACAAGCGAGCGGCCTGTTGTCACGGACTCGGGCATCGCTGTTGAGCCGATCTACCGCGCTGAAGACGCCGGTACGCCCCAACCCGACCCAGGGACGTACCCCTTCACCCGTGGGGTTTACCCCACTATGTACCGAGGTCGGCTCTGGACGATGCGCCAGTACGCCGGGTTCTCTAGCGCCCGCGAGAGCAATCTGCGCTACCGCTACCTGCTTAGCCAGGGCCAGACGGGACTCTCGGTGGCGTTCGATCTGCCGACTCAGCTCGGACTCGATAGCGATGACCCACGCGCCGAAGGCGAAGTGGGTAAGGTGGGTGTGGCTATCGACAGTCTGCGCGATATGCAAACCCTGTTTGCCGATATCCCGCTGGACAAAGTCACCACCTCGATGACGATCAACGCGCCCGCCAGCGTGCTGCTGCTGCTCTACGAGTTGGTCGCCGAGGGCCAGGGGGTCAGCCCAGACAAGATCGGCGGGACGATTCAGAACGACATCCTCAAGGAATACGCCGCTCGCGGCACCTACATCTACCCGCCACGCCCGAGCATGCGCCTGATCACGGACATCTTTGCCTACTGTCAGGAGCGCATCCCGCGCTGGAACACGATCAGCATCAGCGGCTACCACATCCGCGAGGCCGGGGCCACGGCGGTGCAGGAGGTGGCGTTCACTCTGGCCGACGGCGTGGCCTATGTGGATGCGGCGATCAAAGCGGGCCTCGACGTGGACGAGTTCGCCCCCCGGCTCTCGTTCTTCTTCGTCGCCAACCCGAATTTCCTGGAGGAAGTGGCTAAGTTCCGCGCCGCCCGGCGGATCTGGGCTACGATTATGAAGGATCGCTTCGGAGCCAAGAAGGCGTCTAGCCAGATGCTACGCTTCCATACCCAGACCTCGGGGGCCAGCCTGACGGCGCAGCAGCCGCTGAATAACGTCGTCCGCACGACGATTGAGGCGCTGGCCGCTGTGTTTGGTGGCACGCAGAGTCTGCACACCAATGGCTTCGATGAGGCGCTGAGTCTGCCAACGCAGCAGGCAGCGACCCTGGCCCTGCGCACCCAGCAGATCATCGGATTCGAGAGCGGCGTGGTGGATACGTCTGACCCACTGGCCGGCTCGTATGTCGTCGAGGCGCTCACAGATGAGCTAGAGCGTCAGGCCCGCACACTGATGACCCAGATTGACGAGATGGGCGGCGCGGTGGATGCAGTGGAGCGCGGCTGGATCCAGGAGCAGATCGCGGACTCGGCCTACGCCTACCAGAAGCGGGTTGAGTCTGGCGAGCGGGTGGTGGTGGGGCTGAACAAGTTTGTCGATAATGAGGCAACCAGCGTGCCGATCTTCAAGCTCGACGAGAACGTGAGCCGCGAGCAGACCGATGGCCTGGCGAAACTGCGGGCCGAGCGCGACTCGGCGGCGGTTGCGGCGGCCCTGGCCGAGATCAAGGCCACCGCTGAGGGTACCGGTAGCCTGCTACCGCCCATGCGCGAGGCTCTGCGACACTACGCGACCATCGGTGAGGTGTGCGGGGTGCTGCGCGAGGTGTGGGGCGAGTATCGCCCTGAGGTTCGGCTGTAAGGGCAAGGATGCTGTGAACGAACGTGGTCTTTAAACCCAATACCTTTCACATAAGGAATCTGCCGCCAATCAACCCTCACCCCCCAGCCCCCTCTCCCTGCGCGGGAGAGGGGGAGTCGGATGCGTTCTGTTGCGGAATATCCCCTCTCCTCGTGAGGGAGAGGGGCAGGGGGTGAGGGGGCAAGGTCGGCATAAATCGGCTTATGTGAAAAGTATTGTCTTTAAACCATACTAGGGTGCCGCCGATGGAACTGATCATCTTCGCCGGGGTTGTGGGCGTTGGTCTGGTCGTCGCTGTGGTGGTGCTGGTGATGCTGAACCGGGCATGGGGCAACTTTCCTGGGCCGATCTCTGGCCTACCACCGATGATGCCACTCGATCAACCAACACCATCCCGTGCCGCTGTGCCTTCCGCGCCGCTGGCTGATACGCACGAGGTCACGCCGGACGACGAACTACTAGTGCCGGTGAATCACCCACTGGTGCGCCGGGCGGTGATGGCGGCCCTGGAGCGCGGCGGCAGCCCCTACGCGCTCTACTTTGTCCGCGATGGCGAGGAGATCTATCTGGTGCCCACTCGTATCGCTGACCCGCAGCAGCGCGAGCAGTTGATGCGCTTGTTTACGTCGATGAATACCAACAGTAGTGGCGATACCATGCCATCTCTCGGCGAGGCTATCCGTCTGATTCAGGAGATGGGTAGGAAGTAGGGGCCGCAATCCGCCAGGGCGTGTGCAAAGTCGTGTGATCGTCGGGCAGCCCTCACCCCCCAGCCCCCTCTCCCCGTGAGGGAGAGGGGCAGGGGGTGAGGGTGACTTTGCACATGCCCTGCGCAATCCGCAATCCACAATCCGCAATCTGCAATCTACAATTGAAATAGGAATGACACGATGCTCGATATCAAGCTGATCCGCGAACACCCCGAGGTGGTGCGTGCGGGTCTGCGCCGACGCGGGGACGACCCGGCTCAGGTGGATGCGCTGCTGGCTGTGGATGAGCGCCGCCGGGCGCTGATCACAGCGGTTGAGGCTCTCAAGGCTGAGCGCAATGCGGTCTCGAAGGAGATTAGCAAACTGAAGAACCCGGCAGAGCGCGAGGCGAAGATCGCTGCCTCGCGTGATCTGGGCGAGCGGATCGCTGATCTGGATAGGCAGGTCGGTGAGGCTGACGCCGAATTTAACCAGATGCTGCTCTGGCTACCGAACCTGCCCCACGCTGATGTGCCTGACGGTACGACCGAACACGACAACATTGTCGTCCGCAGCGAGGGCCAGCCGCGTGAGTTTGCGTTTACGCCCAAGCCGCACTGGGAGCTAGGCGAGGCTCTGGACATCATCGACTTTGAGCGTGGCGTGAAGCTCAGTGGCAGCCGTTTCTTTGTCCTCAAGGGCGCGGGCGCTCGTCTCCAGCGTGCCCTGATCACCTGGATGCTCGATGTCCATACGCTGCAACACGGCTACCGCGAGATCGCCCCGCCGTATGTGGTCAAGGCGGAGGTGCTGGTTGGCACGGGCAACCTGCCGCGCTTTGGCGAGAACCTCTTCAAGATTGAGGGTGCCGACCTTACGCTCATCCCGACGGCTGAGGTGCCGGTGACGAACCTCTACCGCGATGAGATCCTAGAAGTCAGCCAACTGCCGATCTACCACGTGGCCTACACGCCATGTTGGCGCAACGAGCAGATGAGCGCGGGCCGCGATGTGCGCGGGATCAAGCGCGTCTATCAGTTTGATAAGGTCGAGATGGTCAAGTTCGTCACGCCCGAGACGAGCTACGCCGAGCTGACCACGCTGATCGACAACGCCGAGGACATCTGCAAGGCGCTCCAGGTGCCCTACCGTCTGCTGCGGCTCTGTACCGCCGACCTGGGCACGGCGACGATGAAGTTCGATCTGGAGCTGTGGGCACCGGGCGTGCAGGAGTGGCTGGAGGTCAGTTCCTGCTCGAACTTTGAGGCGTACCAGTCGCGGCGGGCCAACCTGCGCTACCGGCCTGAACCCGGTGCCAAGCCCGAGTTCCTGCACACACTGAACGGCTCGGGACTGGCCCTGCCACGGGTGATGATCGCGATCATCGAGAACTACCAGCAGGCCGACGGCAGTATTGTGATCCCCGAGGTGCTGCGGCCCTACATGGGCGGCACCGAGGTCATCTGCTAGAAAAGAGATCCGCCGCCGGGGGGCTGAAGCCCCCGGCTAGGTTTACGAAGGCCGCTGAA
>CAIRFY010000279.1 GCA_903877945.1 uncultured Oscillochloris sp.
CAGCGGCGACGTCAGTCGCCCGCCGGGGGAGCCGATACACCGCATTGTCATGCGGTAAAAAAGATGTGGGTAACGATATGCTCACGGGGAGAGGGGGCTGGGGGGTGAGGGCTGCCCGGCGATCACACGACTTTGACGTAGCCCTAGGGCTGGGGGGTGAGCGTTGATTTGACGCGCCTCTTATAGATCAGTACAATGACGCAGATCTAGCGAGGATTCCCTCAAGCGAAGCGAGCGCGATCATGTTTGAGAGTCTCTCCGACCGGCTACAGGCGGTTTTTCAGAAATTAGGCAGCAAGGGCAAGCTCACCGAGGACGATGTTCGTGAGGCAATGAAGCAGGTGCGCCTGGCTCTGCTTGAGGCTGACGTAAACTTCAAGGTGGTTAAGGACTTTGTCGCCAAGGTGACGGAGTTGTCCATCGGCGAGGAGGTCACCAAGAGCCTCACGCCCCACCAGCAGGTGGTGAAGATCGTCCACCAGGAGCTGATCAACCTGCTCGGCAACGACAACGTCCCGCTCCAGGAGTCGCGGCCCGGCCCGACGGTGATTATGTTGGTGGGCCTCCAGGGTACCGGCAAGACCACGCTGGCGGCCAAGTTGGCCCTGACCCTGCGCAAAAAGGGCCGCCGGGTGCTGCTGGCCGCCTGTGATGTCTACCGTCCAGCGGCGATCACTCAGCTCCAGTCCTTGGGTAAGCAGCTCGGGATTACGGTGTATACCGACCCCGGCTCGACCAGCCCGCCCGACATTGCCGCCAAGGCCGTTGAACTGGCGAAGAAAGAACTCTACAACACGGTGATCGTGGACACTGCTGGTCGGCTCCAGATCGACGAGCCGCTCATGCAGGAGCTTGAGCAGATCGACGCTCGTGTTCACCCCATCGAGCGGCTGCTAGTGGTAGACGCGATGACCGGCCAGGAGGCCGTGCGCGTCGCCGATACATTCAACCAGCGTGTTAGCGTCACTGGCTTGGTGATGACCAAGATGGATGGCGACGCCCGTGGCGGCGCGGCCCTCTCGGTGCGCTCGGTTACGGGCGTGCCGATCAAGTTCATCTCCAGCGGCGAGAAGATCGACGGCAACACCCTTGAGGCGTTCTACCCCGACCGGCTGGCCTCGCGCATCCTGGGCATGGGCGATGTGCTCTCGCTGATCGAGACGGCCGAGGAGATGTACGACGCCGAAGATGCCAAGCGCATGGAGAAGCGCCTGCGTAAGGGCCAGTTCGACTTCGAGGATTTCCTCAACGCGATGCAGCAGATGCGCAAGCTCGGCCCGCTCCAGCAGATCCTGGGCATGATCCCGGGCATGAGCCAGCTCGCCCGCAACGAGGAGTTGATCAGCGAGAAGCAGCTCAAGCAGGTTGAAGCGATGATCTTCTCGATGACGATTGAGGAGCGCCGCAACCCCGACATCATCAAGGGCAGCCGCCGCGAGCGGATTGCCCGTGGCAGCGGCACCACCGTCCAGGACATTACCCAGCTCACGAAGCAGTTCCAGCAGATGCAGCGGATGATGAAACAGCTCAGCGGCGCGGGCAAGGGTGGCGGCAAGGGGCGCGGCGGCAAGGGGCGCGGCGGCAAAAGCGGCGGAGGCGGGCCGATCAACCCGCAGGATCTTATACGGATGCTGAAATAGCAGTTTCGCAGATTGCTAATCTGTGGTAATATGGGCCGATTAAGCGCCGGATGATGGCCGGCAGCGGCAGTATGTATGACGGCACCCTCGGGGCCGCACGGTACGATAGCGCCGTAGATACTATCTGGAGGCATTTTACACTCATGGTTAAGATCCGTCTTCGCCGCACCGGCAAGACTAAGCAGCCCAGCTACCGCCTTGTCGTGGCCGACTCGCGCTCGCCGCGTGATGGCAAGTTCATCGAGATCATTGGTCACTACAACCCGATTCGCATACCGAAGGTTCTGGAGATCAATGGCGACCGCGCACGCTACTGGCTTGGTGTTGGTGCCCAGCCTAGCGACACCGTTGTCGGTCTGCTCAAAAAACAGAGTATCCTCGATAGCGACGGCAAGGTTATCGCTGCTCCCATCGAGGCTTAGCAGGGTACATAGGGTGTCGGCGGTTCTCCGCCACCCCTGTGTCCTCTCCCCCGAACCCGCATGAAAGAGCTGCTCGACTACATCGCTCGCAACCTTGTGGATAGCCCCGAGTCGGTGCAGATCAAAGAGCGCGTCGGACGCTTCACCGTTACCTACGAGCTCTCGGTTTCCCCCGATGAGACCGGTAAGGTGATCGGGCGGAGCGGGCGCGTGGCCAAGGCCATCCGCGATATGATGGGCGTTGCCGCAGCCCGCCAGAATAAGCGGGTTCACATCGATATTGAGTAGATTGCAGATGGCAGATTGCAGGTTGCAGTCCAATCTGCAATCTACCATTCTACAGTGTACAATCTACTATGACAGAGATCCCTGACGACCTGCTGCTGATCGGCGTGATCGCTGGCCCCTTCGGTATTAAGGGTCTGGTGAAGCTCAAGGCGTTCACTGACCAGCCCGATTACCTGAAACGCCACCTGCGCGATGTTTTTGTCGGCAGGAAGGTCACACGCTATAGCCTGACTAATCTCCACGAGCATAAGCCCGGCGTGCTTCTGCTTACCCTACGCGGCGTCGAGACACGTGAGGCCGTCGATGAGTTGCGTGGTGCCGATGTCTACATCCGCAGATCGGACGCCGCACCTCTCGGCGAGGGTGAGTACTACCTCCACGAGTTGATTGGCCTGCACGTGTCCACCACTGATGGGCAGGATCTCGGTAAAGTGCGCGAAGTGATCGAGACCGGGGCCAATGAGGTGCTGGTGGTCACGCGGCCCGGTCAGAGCGACGCCCTGGTGCCACTCGTCCGCGAGTTTATCACCGAATTTGATATTCCCGGCGGTCGTGTTGTTGTCCAGCCAATCGAGGGCTTGCTCTAGCGGCTCTCCCCCCGCGTATGCCCACCAGACGCCAGATCCTTGCCCTTGGCGCAAGCGCAGGGGCCATGCTGTTCCTGCGTGCCCTCGCTCGCGCCGCCGCAGATACGGCGGTGTATTTGCCTGTCGTCCAGGTGCCGGAACCCACGCCCACGCCCACGCCCTCGCCTACTCCGGAGCCAGTAACGCCTACCTCGCAGCCGACGGTCATCCCGATTAACACGGGCCCGATCATCGCGCCGCCTTCTGGCAACGCCAACCAGGCGATCACGTGGTTTGCGGCACGGGCCGTCGGTTTTAGCGACTACACCCTCTACGACATTACCACGATCATCCAGGCATACCAGAGCCTTGGAGACAGTGTCGGTGTGGACTGGTTCCTGGCCCTGGCCCAGTGCGCCCACGAGACCGGCAGCCTGACCTCGTGGTGGGCGCAGCGGACTCGGCGTAACCCGGCTGGTCTCGGTGTGACCGGCGTGATGGTGGATGGCGACGGCACGTCCGCCACGCAACCCCCCGGCGTTGATTGGGCCTGGGATGCCTCGCTGGCGAAGTGGCGTGCGGGGATGAGCTTCGAAAGTTGGGCCAACGGCTCGATTCCGGGGCACCTTGGTCGGCTGCTGGCCTACGCTCTGCCCGAGGGTGCCGGCACGCCCGCGCAGCAGGCTCTGATCAGCACAGCCCTGAGCCGACGTGCGCTCCCGGCAGGGTATCGCGGGATCGCGCCGACGATCATCGGGTTCAATGGCACGTGGGCCTATCCCGGCACCACGTATGGGCAGAGTATTCTCGATTTGGCGCGGCGTATGCGAGGAGGGGTGTAGGGACGTTTATCCCTTGGACGGGCAGGGCATGTGCAAAGTCGTGTGGTCGCCGGGCAGCCCTCACCCCCCAGCCCCCTCTCCCTGAACGGGAGAGGGGGAGCCGAGCGCATCCTGATGAAGAATCTCCCCTCTCCCCGTGAGGGAGAGGGGCAGGGGGTGAG
>CAIRFY010000280.1 GCA_903877945.1 uncultured Oscillochloris sp.
AGATTTTAGATTTTAGATTTTAGATTGTGCCAATCTAAAATCTAAAATCTAAAATCTGCAATTACTTCTGAGAGGCTCCGTAGGCCGCAAGAACCTCGTCAAAGCCGCCCTGCATGTAGAAGAAGCTCTCGGGGATGTGGTCGCCATCGCCAGCGAGTACGCGGGCGAAGCTCTTCACTGTGTCGGCCACCGGCACGTACTTGCCGGGGCGACCAGTGAACTGCTGGGCGACGGTGAAGGGCTGCGAGAAGAACAGTTCCATCTTGCGCGCCCGCGACACCGTCAGCTTGTCATCGTCGCCCAGTTCCTCCATACCGAGGATGGCGATAATGTCCTTCAGGTCGCGGTAGCGCTGGAGTACACGCTTGACATCCTGGGCCACGCGGTAGTGCTCCTCGCCCACAATGTTCGGGTCGAGAATACGCGAGGTGGATGCCAGGGGATCCACCGCCGGGAAAATGGCGCGCTCGGCGATACCGCGCTCTAGCGAGATTGTCGCGTCGAGGTGGGCAAACACCGTGGCCGGGGCCGGGTCGGTGTAGTCGTCGGCGGGCACGTACACCGCCTGCATCGAAGTGATTGACCCGCGCTTCGTCGAAGTAATCCGCTCCTGAAGCTCGCCCATCTCGGTGCCCAGGGTCGGCTGGTAGCCCACCTGCGAGGGCATGCGGCCCAGCAGCGACGACACCTCGGAGCCAGCCTGCACAAAGCGGAAGATATTATCAACGAAGAGCAGGATGTCGCGGCCCTCGTCGCGGAAGTACTCCGCCATCGTCAGGGCCGTCAGGCCCACGCGCAGACGCGCCCCTGGCGGCTCGTTCATCTGGCCGAAGACCATGACCGTCTTATCGAACACGGTGGTCTTCTCGTCGATCTGGGCCTCTTTCATTTCGGCGATCAGGTCGTTACCCTCACGCGA
The DNA here is from genome assembly GCA_903877945.1 of uncultured Oscillochloris sp. Lineage (GTDB taxonomy): Bacteria > Chloroflexota > Chloroflexia > Chloroflexales > Chloroflexaceae > Oscillochloris. The sequence goes on from CAIRFY010000280.1 coordinate 920, forward strand.
ACGCTCGCCCACACCGGCGAAGACCGAGAAGCCCGACTGCTCCTTAGCGATGTTGGCGATCAGCTCCTGGATCACCACGGTCTTACCCACACCGGCACCACCGAAGATGGCCGTCTTCCCACCGCGAGTGAAGGGAGCGACCAGATCAATTACCTTAATCCCGGTCTCGAAGACCTGAGCCTCGGTACTCTGCTCCTCGAACGAGGGTGGTGCGCGATGGATGGGGCGGCGCTGAACCGAGTCAGGCACTGCGCCCTCGCCATCAATCGGGTCGCCAAGGACGCTAAACACGCGCCCCAGGGTGGCCGGGCCAACCGGCACCGAGATCGCGTGCCCCGAGTCGATCACATCAAGACCACGGCGCAGACCATCGGTGGTGCCCATGGCCACCGCCTTCACATAGCCGTTGCCGAGCTGCTGCTGCACCTCGCAGACCAAGCGATTGCCTGCGTCCAGCGGAATTTCCAGCGCGTTATAGATTTCGGGAACCTGGCCAAGGGGAAACTTAGCCGTGATCACCACGCCGATAATCTCGACAATCGTCCCTTTTCCGTGCGACATGTTTATCCTCCGTCGGGGGGCAACCGCCGCCCCGGTTGGTTGCTACTCTGCGAGGGCGGCCGCACCGGACGCGATCTCGCTGACTTCTTTGGTGATCGCGGCCTGGCGTGCCTTATTAAAGGTGAGGGTCAGATCCTTCACCAGATCCTTTGCGCTCTTGGTAGCATTGCGCATCGCCACCATTTGCGCCGAGTAGAAGCTCGCAATCGACTCCAGGATCGCCTGGTAGATCTGCGACTCCACATAGCGCGGGAGGATCTCGCGGAGTACTTCCTCCTGGCTTGGCTCGTAGGTGAAGTCTGCGCGACCTTTGCTCTCCGTCTCGCCAGCCTCCACCGGCGCGAGTTGCTTGATCGCTGCCCGTTGCACCAGGGTATTGATAAACTCGCTGTAAATCATGTAGAGTTCATCGTAGCGCCCGGTCTCAAAACCCTTCACCGCATCAATCGCCACACCGAGGATATCCTCGATCTTGGGCGAGTCGCCGATCTTGATCATCTGCCCCGCGAGAGTATAGCCGGTGCGGGTGACAAACTCGCGTCCCTTCTTCCCATAGACAAAAACATCGACCTCGCGGCCTTGGGCGCGCTGGTCGAGGACGAAACGTGCGGCTCGTCGCAGCACGTTGGCAACCAGGCTGCCGCACAGGCCACGGTCAGGCGTGACTATAATCAGCCCGACGCGCCGCACAGTCGCACGCTTCTCAAGGAGCGTACCCTTCTTCGCACTGCTGACGGCGCGCACCGTCAGTTCGCCGATCAAGTCGCGCATACGATCCGCGTAGGGGCGCGCCGCGAGTACGTTGCGCTGAGCGCGGCGCATCTTCGAGGCCGCGACCATCTCCATTGCGCGGGTGATCTGGGCTACGTTCTTTACCGAGCGGATGCGCCGCTTAATCTCTCGGCTGCTCGCCATATCGCACTCCATTTTAGATTTCGGATTTTAGATTTTGGATTGAACAGCACGTAGCCGGTAATCCAAAATCTAAAATCTAAAACCCAAAATTAGCTATAGTTGCTCGTATTCTTGAACTCTTTGATCGACGACTCGAGTGCCTTCTTGACCTCATCGCTGGGGAACTTGCGATCCAGCTTATTGTCATCGACCAGCTTGCGCACCTCGGGATGAGCCGTCTTCAGAAAGGCCAGGAAGTCGTCGCGCCACTTCGTAATCTGGGCGACCGGCACGTCATCGAGGTAATTGTTGTTCGCGGCGTAGAGCATCGCCACCTGATCGGCCACCGGCAGCGGGTTGTACTGGAGCTGCTTGAGCAACTCCTGGAGCCGCTGTCCGCGCTCGATCTGCGCCTTCGTCGTAGCGTCCAGGTCGGAGGCAAACTGCGCGAACGCCGCCAGGTCACGGAACTGCGCCAGTTCGCCCTTCAGCTTACCGGCCACCGTCCGCATCGCCCGGGTCTGGGCCGAGCTACCCACACGCGAAACCGAGACACCGACGTTCAGCGCCGGGCGCTGGCCCGCGTTGAACAGGTCGGCCTCCAGGTAGATCTGACCATGGGTGTTCGAGATCACGTTGGTGGGGATGTATGCCGATACGTCGTTGGCCTGAGTCTCAATCACCGGCAGCGCGGTGAGCGAACCGCCGCCATTCTCCTGATTAAGACGGGCAGCGCGCTCCAGCAGGCGCGAGTGCAGGTAGAACACATCACCGGGGTACGCCTCACGACCGGGGGGGCGGCGCAGCAGCAGCGACACCTGGCGGTAGGCCACGGCGTGCTTGCTCAGGTCGTCATAGACAATCAGCGCGTCCTTGACGAGCTTACCGTCCACCTTGACGCCCTTCTCCATAATCTCCTCCCCCATCGCACAACCGGCGTAGGGAGCGATATACTGGAGCGCAGCCGACTCAGAGGCCGAGGCCGCGACGACGATGGTATACTCAAGGGCACCATACCTCTCAAGCGCGCCCACCACCTGGGCGATCTGCGCACGGCGCTGGCCGATGGCCACATAAATACAGACCATCCCCTGACCCTTCTGGTTGAGGATGGTATCAATTGCCACCGCCGTCTTACCAGTCTGGCGGTCGCCGATAATCAACTCGCGCTGACCACGGCCAATCGGGATAAGCGCATCGATAGCGACAATACCCGTCTGTACCGGAGTATCCACCGACTTACGGGTAATCACACCGGGGGCGATCCGCTCGATTGGGCGCTGCGTCTCGGTATTAATCGGCCCCTTGCCGTCCACCGGCTGGCCGAGGGCGTTGACCACCCGACCGAGCAGACTCTGTCCAACCGGCACCGCGATCACCTGGCCGGTCGAATTAACCTGGTCGCCCTCAGCGATGGACCCAGAGTCACCGAGCACAATCGCGGCAACATCATTCCGATTAAGGTTCAGCGCGATTCCAAAGATCGACTCGCTGCGACCCGTCTTCACCGGAAACTCCAACAACTCGGCGGCCACCACCCGTTCCAGGCCCTCGATCCGTGCGACGCCGTCGCTGACAGAGATAACCGTCCCCACGTTCACTTGACGCGGCTTCAGGTCAACTCCAGCAGTAATCCCGGCCTTAAGCCGGGAAATAAGGTCATCAGTAATAGTCATGGTGAGAGCTCCATCAAAGGAGACAACAGGCAACAGGCAACAGGCAACAAGGGATGTTGCGTCTTAATCTGTTACCTATTGCCTGTTCCTATATCTTAGCTGGTGAGCATATGACGCTGGACAGCGCTGAGGCGCGTGCGCAGACTGTTATCGAGTACCCGATCACCGACACGGATGATCAGACCGCCTATGAGCGAGGCATCCACCACAAAGGTGGCCTTCAGGTCGCCGTAGCGCGTGCGCAGATCGGCGACAACGGCCTCCTGCTGGGCGGGGGCGAGGGCGACAGCGCTGGTAATCACGGCATCGATGGCCTGAGCGGACGTGCCAGCTGTCAGGCTACCGAACGCCTGCGCCACGTGCCCCACCTGATCGATCAGCCCCTCGTTCGCGAGGCCGAGCAGAAAGTTCCGCACCTGCGGCAGCGCATCAGCGGGAAGGGCGGCGTTAACACGCTGGGCCGGATCACCGCCACCCGCCTGCGCAAGCTTCGTAGCGGCCGTCTGGAGTTGCTCCAGCGCCGCGCCGATCAGCGAGTCGTAGAGCGTCCCTGCAATCGCCTTGGCATCAACTGTGGTTGCCATATCGTTAATCCATCTTTAGGGTTGCCCAACAGCCGACGGTGCCAGGAGCGGGCATACGCCCCTCCTGACAGCCTACGGGTTAGGATGCGCCCGCTAGTTCCGGCGATCCAGGGCAGCCAACGACTCAGCGATCAGCTTATCGTGTCCCTTGGCCTGAAGCTCAGCGCCAATCACGCGCGTTGCCGTCAACGTCACCAGTTCCGCAATCTTACCCTTCGCGTCGCTCAGCAGGGTATCACGCTCCTGCGACGCAGTGGTACGAGCATCTTCACGGATACGGTCGGCCTCACGGCGAGCCTGAGCGATAATCTCAGCCTCCTGCGACTTCGCCCGATCCTGGGCCTGGGTCACAATCTTTGCTGCCTCCTGGCGTGCCTTCGCCAGTTCCGCCTCGTAACTTTTCTTCGCGTTCGCGAGCTGCTGCTTGACCTGATCCGCCTCGCTCAGACTATCCTGCACCCGCCGAGTACGCTCACTCAGCATGTTCAGGATCGGCTTATAGAGGAACTGGTTCAGCAACCAGACCAGGAAGATCACATTGAAGAGCTGCCCTATCAGCAAGCCCCAATTGATACCCAGTTTATCCACTGTCTACTGCCACTTTCTACATACCCATAAGGTACGCACTAGAAATTCCTGCTTCATCCCAACGAGCCACCAGAGAACTGGTCTTACCGTCAGTCCACAGGCCACTTTTTCATCTCGACGTATCGCTACGACCGAGACGGCCAGTTCGGCACTGGCAAGCCGATCTACAATGTGCGTATGCTGACTAAAGGATACCGAAACCGATCAGCAGACCGAACACCAGGCCGAAGATGAACAGCGCCTCCGTCAGTGCGAAGCCAAGAAACATGTAGGTTCGCACGAGGCCCTCAGCCTCAGGGTTCCGTCCCATCGCCTCAATTGCGGCCCCGAAAATTACTCCGATGCCCGCACCCGGACCAACAGCGCCGATACCAATTGCCAGCGCCATTGCAATAAGCCGTAGCCCATGGTCAGTCATTGCCTGAATCCTCCTAACAACACGCTATCATCAACTGACAAGTCCTCATTCCGGCGAACATGCTAGTGGGCTACCGCCTCATTCGCTGTATGGCCGTGATCTTCATGATCACCGCCGTGGGCCTGCACCGCCAGCCCGGCAAAGACGACTGTGAGTACGGCAAAGATAACGGCCTGAATGAAGGCGACGAACACCTCAAGGCCGTAGAAGGGAACCGGCAACAAATAGGCGAAGAGGAAGGTCATCACCGCGAGTACCACCTCACCGCCGAAGATGTTACCAAAGATACGAAAGGCGAAAGCCACGATACGCATGATCTCCGAGAACAACTCAAGGATGCCCACGAAGGTCATAATCGCGCCCTGCTTACCGAAGGGGTTGATGAAGAACTTGCCGAGGTAGCCGAGCCCGAGCGCCTGGAAGCCCCAGAACTCCACCATAAACACCGCCACCAGGGCGAAGGCGAAGGTGACGTTCAGATCCGCCGCAGGGGCACGCAGGAGGGGGATAAACAGGTTTCCCTTGCCGCAGTAGGCGGGGAATTGCTGAACGAGCAGGGGTGCGGCGGGGGCGGCTGCCGCCTCGGTGGTTGTTGCAGCCCCAGCTTCCGCAGCCGCCGCAGGAGCTTCAGGCCGACACATCCCGACACTGCCCACACCGGGGATAAGCGCCAGCATGTTACCGAAGAGGAAGAAGAAGAGGATGGTCATCGGCAGAGCGAAGAACTTGCCAACATTCTTCTTGTCAACTCCACGTGCGAAGTCGTAGAAGAATTCGATCAGAAACTCGATGATGTTCTGGAAGCCACGTGGGACAGCTTGCAACCGCTGACCAATACCGAAGGCGATCCCGATGAGGATCACATCCACCAGAACCGTCATCAGCACTGCGTTGGTGAACGGCACTCCCGAGGCACAGGTCTCACCCGAATCCGCGAGTTTGCCAGCGATGCAGAGGAGGGGCTCTGCGGCAGCCGAAATGTGCAGGTCGTCCTTGGTCATCCGAATGCCTAGGAAGTACATGATGGCACCGATCACCGCCAGCACTCCCAAGACGGTGAGGATCCGATTTCGCATCGTGGCGATCCCCTCTCCCTATGTAATTGAGAACTCTTTCACAAACATTTTACCATAGAGGGCAAAAAAATGCCAACTGTTCGCCATTGACGTGAGGTGAGCAGTTGATACTTCTATGACCACCCGGCTGGAAATTGCCCGGAGTATACCATAGCTCTTTGTAGTGCGCAAACCCGTATGCTATGCATCCGAAAGATTGTCACGCAACTCACGAATGGCTCGCTTGGCATTCACCCAGACGGCACCGATCTTTGAACTGGCAACCTTCTTGTTAAAAACCAGCACGAGCAAAAATCGCTGCACAACATCGAAACAATAGAGATCGTAATTCAAACCATCGTGGATGTAAACTGTAAGGGCGTCTTCTTCGTGCAACTGACGGGCGACCTCGCCAGCCGTAGAGAAACTCGTAGAGAGCAGCGGTAGCACGATCATCATAGGGAGGTTATGGGCCGTGCCAACATCGACGAGCACCATACCAGCGCGGTCGGTGAGCATCACGCTTTGGGCACCGAGTTCTTGAGCGATCTGGCTCATGATCTTTCGGACGGCGTTAATATTCTCAGCGGTGACGATCATTGTGCCGGAGTTGCGTCTGCCGGGCACATCAGGCATCGATTTCGGCTCGGGCTTCGGCTCGGGCCTTCGCTCGACCGCTGCCTTCGTGCGCGATGCGAGGCCGCCGCGCTGCGGATGCGCGGGCGCAGACGGAGACGGCGGCGTAGCAGCCTGCTCACGCTCACGCGCCGACGGCAGCACCACACGGGACGGGGTGAAATCGTGCCGCTCGGTTTTTGTCTCATTGGCTACGGGGCTGCTTGCCCGCGCCCCCGGAGGGGCTGCGGAGACCGTACGCACGCCGACCCGCCGGGGCTTCACCTCAGGCACAGGCTCGGGTTCAGGCTCGGGTTGAGCGACTGCCGCCGTGGCTGCCGCCGTGGCTGCCGCCGTGGCTGCCGCCTCACGTGCCGCGTGCAGCGCCGACTGGATCGCCGCGTGGAGATGATCGGCCGCGCCCGGCCCGTGCAGGAACTGGTAGACACCGAGCGCCTCTGCCTGTTTGCGGGCGCTCTCGTTGATGTCAGTGCTATACAGCAGTACATTCGTCTGAATCTCAAAGTTGGGAATGATCTCAGCCAACTCCAGCCCCGACATCCCCGGCAGGTCAACGTCCGCAACGACGGCATCTGGTGGATTCGCTCGCATCTCCCAGAGGGCATCATTCGCCGAGTCAAAAATCTGAACGCTTACCGTATCGCCAAGCGCGGCGGGCAGGGCGCGCAAGGTTTCATTTTCGGCTGTCACGACTATGAGGCGATAGGTCATCGTAGGTTCTCGCTTCTCGGCGAGGGGGAAGCTCCAGCTCCCGCCCTATGTAGCTTGTGTAACACGATTCTGTCTGTAGTATACTCTATCGTCGTTGCATCGGTGCAAGGCAGCGCAACAGCGCCAGGGCTGATGCAAAGTCGTGAGATCGCCGCTCAGCCCTCACCCCCCAGCCCCCTCTCCCTGAGCGGGAGAGGGGGAGTCGGACGCATCCTGTTGCGGAATCTCCCCTCTCCCCGTGAGGGAGAGGGGCTGGGGGTGAGGGCCGGAGGGTGACTTTGCA
>CAIRFY010000281.1 GCA_903877945.1 uncultured Oscillochloris sp.
CCCCATGCGCATCAAGCTTCTTTTGCCTCGGTCGTCAGGGCGAGCAAAAGCTGGTAGGTGTTTGGGCGCTTGTTACGCGGGTTGATGCGTGCGGTGCGCTTCAGGACGCGCTGTACCGCCTGCAAGAGCTCCCGTGGCGCGACGTCAGTCGCCCGCTCTGCGCCCCTCCGATGGGTGAATCCCTCGATAGTCGCAGAGATGTGGGTAAAGATATAGCAATCCTAAATTGGTTATGAAAAGGAGTCGAGCCTTTAGGCGGCCTTATCTGGCTAAAGCCTTGACTCCACACAACAACCCCAAGAGGATTGCGATACGCACGACCAAGGGCACCTGGGCTTTGCCGCCGAACATGTAGCGCAACTTGCCGCCCTGGTTGTAAATCTGATCAAGACAAACCCCCAGGAAGCCGACAAACATCAGTTCGACCACTGGCCGCAGCCCGGTGGAGGCCGCACCGACCGCCGCGCCGATGAACGCCGACTCGCTGATCGGGGTGTCCAGCACCCGCGTGCGGCCAAACTCACGGGCCAGACCCTTTGTAACGCCCAGCACGCCGCCCCACGCCTCCTCGCCCGCCTCTTCCACGAACGTCGCCGCGCCGCCAGCCATTTGCGCCCAGCATGCCCTTGTTGTAAAATACACGCCGGCGGAGCAGCACCTGACCATGCTGAGCCAGGAGCGCTACAGCGTCCACCCGATCATCAACGCCTGCTACGTCGCCGCCCTGGTGCATCGCTACCCAACCGACGAGCTGACGCTGGCCCAGCAAGATCGCCAGCGCAAGCAGCGCGAGCCGGGGGGGCGACCATCCAGTGGCCCTGCCGTCGTGCCGCCAACCGTCCCTGGCCCGCCCGCCGGGCGCCGATCCGGCGCGACCGGGCTATAGCGTCCACCTTGCATGCGTGCAAGGTGGACGCTATGGCGTGATATGCCGTCCTGATGCGGTGTATGCCACGTGAGTGACGATGGAAATCTGGGCCGAATAGGAGCGCAACGGGCCATCCGGCAAGGCGCATGGCCGCGATGCACGAGGATTTCATCATGCCCATCGCCCAGCCTGCATCCCCGCGCCGACGCGTCACCTGGGCCAAACTGGGCGAGCGCATACGGCTGATGCTCCAGCGGCTGAATGACGGCATCCTGCTGCGCGAGGACGACCTCTGCGCCCTCGTCTGGCCAGACCCCGTGAGCCGACAGGCCCGGGCCGAACGCTTCACGCGCTGGCAGGCCGACCAGTATCTCCAGGCCGTGCCAGACGCCACTGGGCCGTGCTACCAGCTCGGGCGGCGCGGCGCGCTCCTGCCCGCCTTCTTCAGCACCGTCGAAACCCTCAGCCTCGGCACCGGTAAACTCTGGCACCCCTGGAACCCACGCCGGCTCCTGCCCGACGGTCGCACGGTCTGGGTCTGGCACGACATGGAGGGCCGCCCGCGCTCGCTACGACCGTGGGATCTGGAGGAGGAGAGGTGGCGGTTTGAGCAACCCGAGACGGTCAGGATGCGGAGCTTGCAGGAGTGTAGCGAAGTATAGAGAAGTAGTCGGTCTCGTATGCGAGAGCCTTTAGCTATCTCCTGTCAGCCAGACCTTGAGTAAAGTCTCCAGGATCTTGCGAGAACGCGTGCTTATGCTCGCCAACGTCAAGGCATGCACAAGGGTCTTATGGAAAACAGCACCGGGGGACTCAATGCCAAGCAGCAGCGGGCCGCCGCACATATTCATGGCGCGATGCTCGTACAGGCGCCAGTCGGCACAGGCAAAACGCTGGTACTCACCCAGCGGCTGATCAATGCAATCGCCGCCGGCATTCCGGCAGCCCAGATCCTCTGCCTCTCATTCACCAACAAAGCGGCGAACGAGATCCGCGAGCGGGTGCGTCGCGCCTTGCCATCCCAGGCCCGCGAGATCACCGTGAGCACATTCCACGGCCTCTGTGCGCGCATCATCCGCCAGGAGGCGCACGCCCTCGGTATCCCGGCTGACTTCGTTATCTACGACGAGGAGGACTCCCGACAGCTCCTGCGCGTGTGTGTCGGCCGCCAGATCGCTGATGTGCCTCAGCAAGAGGAACAGCTCTTTGTCGATCTGCTTCTGAGCTTTGTGAACGCGGTGAAGCGCGAGCTGACGCTCCACGGGCAGTGCCTCGATCTTCAGCGGGTCTTCGATAAGGTCTACCGCGAGCTTGGGAAGCAAAGCAGCCTCGCGTACTCCATCGATCATACGCAGCTGTTCGCGAACTATACCGCTGAACTCTCCGGCAGCCACGCCATCGACTTCAGCGATCTGATCGAACTGGTGACGCGCCTCTTCCGTCAGTATCCGTACCCCCTGGAACGCTGGCAGGCGCAGTTTCACTGGATTCAGGTGGATGAAATGCAGGACACCAACCCGGAGGAATACGCGATCATCGCGCAACTCGCCGCGCCACACGGCAATCTCGCCTTCTTCGGCGATATCGACCAGACCCTCTATGAGTGGCGTGGATCTGACCCAGAGGCCATGCTCCAGATGTTCCGCACTGCATTTCATCCAGTACGCGAAATGCAGCTGGTCCAAAACTATCGGGCAACGGCGGTCAATGTTGCCGTCTGCCAGGCGGTCATCGGCGGCTACGCGCGGGCGGCTCACACGCAGATCATCTGTGCGGGCAGCGATAGAGGCGATCCGGTGATATTCCACAGCGCCGCATCCCTCCGTAGCGAGGGCCACTGGATCGCCGAAGAGATCCAGCGCCTCCGCGAGTGCGGGATCTCTGGCTCGATCGCCGTGCTCACGCGCATGCACTTCATCGCGAAGGAGATCTCCGAGGCGCTGGCCGAACACGGAGTTGCGCACGCTCGGCTCGAACAGTTCCCTTTTTACCGACGAACAGAGGTAAAGGACGCCCTATCCTACCTGCGGCTGCTGCGCAACCCCTACGATGCGCGTAGCCTGCACCGCATCCTCCAGTCGCCGCCGCGCGGCATCGGTGAGACTACCATCGGGGCGATCACTGCGATACCAGGCGAGCTGGGGCTGCGCCTGATCGACTTCGTGAATCTCAGCACCTTTCACGAGCGAGACCCCTACGGGTTGCTGCTGGCGCGGATCGATGAGGGTCGGGTGGTCATCTTCGATGTCGAGACCACCGGCACCAATATCGACGAGGATGAGATTATCGAGATCGCAGCAATCCGCATGGGACAAGACGGGGTCATCGAAGACTTTCACCACTTCCTCCGTCCCTCGCGCCCGCTCGGCGAGTCTGCTGCGGTACACCACCATCGTGAGGACTTCCTGCGCATCCATGGCGAAGATCCGGCCAAAGTGATCGGCGATTTCCTTACATTCATCGACGGATGCGTCCTGGTGGGCCACAACGTGGTCTTCGATATCAGTATGCTGACCAGCAACGCTGAGCGTCATAACTATGCGGTGGGCTATCTGGAGCGCTACGACACCCTGGAGATCGCACGGCGGCTCCTCCCGCAGCTTGAGCGCTACCGCCTGATCGACATCCATCACGCCCTGAACACCACAACTGAGCCGAACCACTCGGCGGTTGACGATGTGCAGGCCACCTACGAGATCCTTAAGGAGTTGCTTCAACCCATTCGGCTACACCGTGGGCAGCGGCGCGTACTCGTGCAGCGCTATCGTCCACAGTTTGAGCCCCTGGCCCAGCAGATCAACATCTGGCGTGCCCTCGCTGGTCGGCTGCGACCGCCGCATCTGCTTCGCCAGATCCTGAGCTCCTCCGGCCTTGGCGCATATGTGGCCGCCCAGGCCGATGGCCCGCGATGCCTAGCCAACCTCAACGAGTTGCTGACAACACTTGAGCGGATCGACGACCCAGAGGTCTCGCCAGCACGCGCACTCGACGCCGCACTGAACGCTGCGGTCCTGGGCAATGATCTTGATCGCTACGGCACAACCGATGAGCGGGTACAACTGCTCACCGTCCATCAGGCCAAAGGCATGGAGTTTGATACGGTCTTCATCGCCGGTGCAGTCGACTCCTCGTTCCCCGGCTATTGGACGCATACCGATCAGCGTAAGCTCGATGAGGAGCACCGCGTCTTTTATGTGGCCGTCAGCCGGGCGCGCAAGCGGCTCTATCTCACCTCGCACAAAACCAACGCCTGGGGCAAACCGCAACGGTTGAGCCGCTACACACAGCTCGTTATGAATGCGGTGTGGCGCGAGACGACTTCGATCAAATAGATCAAGCCTATAGATTTTTCACGTGGAGGTACCTCGACACAAATACCAGTATCTTCCGCGTGCTATAGGCAGTAGCGCGCACTACAAGGCAAGGGAGCAGTCTCATGGCTCTCAAACCATGGTACGCCGTCATTCCCCTGCGCGAAGATCTTCGCTCGGGGAAGCCACTCGACGCGGCTGAGTTTGCCGTCCACCTTGATAAAGTCCGCGACGGGAAGGCTGCCGAGGTCTACAACGACCCAGAGCAATTCTTCGCCCGCACCTACCTGACCGAGACCCTCCTGAGCCTTGCTGGCGAAGTAACGCGGCGGCTCTCGGGCGAGGTGACGGAGACCTCGGCGGTCTTCAATCTATCAACTCAGTTTGGCGGCGGGAAGACTCACGCCTTGACCCTGCTCTACCATCTGGCAAAGCACGGGCAGGACGCCGAGCAATGGCGGGGACGCGAAGACGTGAGGACGCGAGGATGCGAGAGCATCGCCTCATCGCCACCTCGCCACCTCGCCTCATCGCC
>CAIRFY010000282.1 GCA_903877945.1 uncultured Oscillochloris sp.
GCTTTAGCCGGATAAGGCCGCCTAAAGGCTCGACTCCTCTTCACAACCCGGATAGGATTGCTATAGTAGGCGGGCGGCCAGCCAGCGGCTCCGGGCCGCGACTTCAGTCGCTGGCCGGAGACCACCCGTTACTTGTTGGGTCTGGCAGCGACATCATGTACAGCGTTGGAAGAGACGGCCCGCTGTTTCTGCGCCTCGTAACGATCTCGTACGCTGGTAGCACTATCATGACATGGCATCATTCGCGCCGTTGTGATACTGGGTCTGCCTATCCAGACGACCTACATATCGTTGTACCCGGAGAACGTCATGAGTACGCTCCCTCTCGCCCCTGACTTCGACCTCTGCACCGCCATCACGTGCCTCGAACAGCGTATCACCGACCTGTCGCTCGCGGTGGATCGCCAGAACGTGCAGATCGGAGAAATCCTCGATCTGCTCGGTGACTTGCGCAACCGCACCGACTGGAGTGCGGCCCAGGTGGGCGAACTGCTGCGTATTTTGTTCACCAGCATCCAGCAGGTTCGCGATACCCAGATCGGGAGTCTGCTGGCCGAAGGCCCGATCACGGTGGCCACGCTCCAACAGCTTCAGGCTACCAGCATTGCGCAGGCCCAGGATCTTATCGCAACGAAGCGCACCTGTCCATCTGGTATGCACAAGCATGGCTGAGATGAGAGACTGTCTGAAAAGGTCACGCATCCCGCAATTCCGCATCCCCTACCCCCCTCCGTTGGGGGCGGGATTCGGCTCCTCAATCACTCAAACATCTCACGCACCATCGCGATCTCATCACAATAATCCTGCTTGAAGCAGGTCGTGCAATCCTGCCAGATTTTATGCGGCAGGTGCAGCTTGGGCACCTCGCGGAAGCCAAGGTGGCTGAAGAAACCCATCTGGAGGGTGAGGGTGAAGAGGGTAGGAATGCCGAGCTGGCGGGCCTCGTCGAAGAGCGGCTCAACCAAGCGTCGGCCCAACCCGATGCCCTGGAAGTCCGGGTGGACAGCCACACTTACCACCTCGGCCATGTCGGCCCAGGTGATGTGCAGCGCGGCGCAGCCCACCACTTCGCCATCGGCCTCGGCCACATCGATTGAGCGCACCCGGTTGTAGAGCTGATCCATCGTCTTGGGCAGCATATCGCCCCGCACCGCGTAGTAGTTAATAATCTCGTAGAGCCGGGGCACGTCGCCCATGCAGGCACGGCGCACGTGTACGATAGCGTTGGGGCGGGCGTGGAGCCGTGGCAGCGTGACAGGTGGGCTGTAGATCTGCGTGGGCATAGGCGTGGCCTTTCGGCGGTTCTTCTGTTGGGGCGCAGCAGCGCGGCGCTGTTACGCCCCCTTAGACAAGGTTTCAGGTGCCTGGTTTCAGCTTTACCGTGTGGCGATGAGGCGAGGACGCGACGAGGCGATGCTATCGCATCCTCGCCTCATCGCGTCCCCGCCACACGGTAAAGCTGGTCTGAACCATGTCTTAGCTCTAGCCATCGAGGAGATCGCGCCAGCGGGCGCACTGCTCGGCCACACGCTGGGGGGCCGTTCCGCCCAGGCTGTCTTTACGGGCCACGCTGCGGGCAAAGTCGAAGATCGCATAGACGCGCTCATCGAAGGTGGGCTGCACGGCCTGGAACTCGGCCAGGGGCAGTTCGCGCAGCGGCAATCGCAGCTCGATCCCGCGCCGCACCAGGCGTCCCACTTTGGCGTGGGCCTCGCGAAACGGCGTCCCTAGGCGCACCATCTCGTCGGCCAAGTCGGTGGCCAGCATGGCGTCGTCTAGGGATGCACGCATCCGCGCAGGTTGCACCTCCAGAGTGTCTACCGCCGCCGCCGCCACCCGCAGCCCCAGGTCAAGCGTGTCAAGGCTATCGAAGAAGGGTTCCTTGTCCTCCTGCATGTCTTTGTTGTAGGTCATCGGCAGACCCTTGAGGGTCGTAAGCAGACCTACCAGATTGCCGATCAACCGACCGCTCTTACCGCGCAGTAGTTCCATGCTATCAGGGTTCTTCTTCTGCGGCATGATGCTGGAGCCCGTGCTGTACCCATCTGCAAGCTCAACAAAGCCAAACTCGGCGCTGCTGTAGAGTACCAGATCCTCAGCCAGTCGGCTCAGGTGAATGCCGGTCAGGGCGAAGGTGAAGAGCAGTTCGGCCACAAAGTCGCGGTCGGAGACGGCGTCGAGCGAGTTGCTGGACACCGCGTCAAACTCGTCCAGCGACTCGGTGAGCCGCTCGCGCTCGACGCCGAGCGAGTTACCGGCCAGGGCACCGGCACCCAGCGGCAAGGTGCGCGTGCGGGCAGTGGCGTCCTCAAGCCGGTGGCGGTCGCGGTCAAACATTTCGACATAGGCCAGACACCAGTGGCCGAAGGTGATCGGCTGGGCGCGCTGGAGGTGTGTGTAGCCCGGCATCACGGTGTCGGTATGGTGTTCGGCCTGCCCCAGCAGGGCCACTTGTAGGCCAAGGATGCGATCCTGCACCATGCGCGCCGCGCCGATGGCGAAAAGGCGCATGTCCGTGGCCACCTGATCGTTGCGCGAGCGCCCGGTGTGCAACTTTAGGGCCACCTCGCCCACCAGTTCGCCCAAGCGGCGTTCGACGGCGGTGTGGATGTCCTCGTCACTTGGCATTTTCACAAAGCGACCGTCGGCAAACTCCAGGCGCACCAAGCCCAGCCCCTGCACCAGTTGCTCGCGCTCCTCGGCGCTGATCAGCCCGGCCTCGGCCAGGGCACCGGCCCAGGCGATACTGCCCACAATATCAACATCGGCGAGCCGCACGTCGTAGCGGAACGAGTCGTTGTACAGGGCCATATCCACGGCTGTTGGCGCGCTAAAGCGACCGCCCCAGAGCTTATGATCCATTCGCATTCCTCATTGTAGATTGCAGATCGTGGATTGCAGATTGTAGGGAATATTGCAATCCACAATCTACAATCCACAATCTACAATCGTTCAGGTGCGGTACTCCGCATTTATTTTTACATAATTCTCAGAAAAGTCACAGGTCCACACCGTGGCGTTCCCATCGCCCAAACCCAGGTCGGCGTCAATGTTAATCTCGGGCACGTTGAGCAGGTCACTGGCGGCGTGTTCGTCGAAGGGCAGGGGCATGCCGCCTTCAAGCACACGCATGCCGCCGAAGGAGAGCAGCACCTTGTCAGGGTCGATCTCGGCACCGGAGTAGCCCAGGGCGCAGAGCACCCGGCCCCAGTTCGGGTCGGCCCCGTAGAGGGCGGTCTTTACCAGCGGGCTTTTGGCGATGGTCATGGCGGCCTGCTTCGCATCGGCGTCACTGGTCGCCCCACGCACCGTGATCGTCACAAAGCGCGTGGCCCCCTCACCGTCGCGCACCACCGCTTTGGCCAGGTGCTGACAGACAGCGGTGAGTCCCTCCACGAACGCCTGGCCGTCGGGACTGGCCAGGTCTTCGATCAGGGGGTTACCGGCGGCACCGTTAGCCAACACGAGCAGGGTATCGTTGGTGCTGGTGTCGCCATCAATGCTGATGCTGTTGAAGCTCAGGTTCGCGGCGGCGCGCAGGGCCGTGTCCAGGCACACCGGACTCACGGCGGCGTCGCTGGTGACAATGGCGAGCAGGGTGGCCATGTTCGGGTGGATCATCCCCGCACCCTTGGTCATCCCGCCGATGGTGACGGTATGGCCTGAGGGCAGATCGACGCGGGCGGCGCAGTGCTTAGGCCGGGTGTCGGTGGTCATGATCGCCCGCGCCGCTGCAAGGCCGTGGTCAGGTGCGAGCGCCGTGGCCGCCGCCGCGATCCCGCCGAGGATCTTCGCCGTTGGCATAGGAACGCCGATGGTTCCGGTTGACATCACAAAAACCGAATCACGAGACAAGGCCAGCGCCACCTCGACCGCCTGCGCCATAGCCAGGGTCGCCGCATCGCCATCGGGGCCGGTGCATGCGTTCGCGTTCCCGGCGTTGATCACCACGGCGCGCAGACCAGTGGGGCTGCGCCGCATCAGCGCCATATCGTAGCGCACCGGGGCCGCCTTCACCTTATTCGTCGTAAAGATCGCCGCCGCGCTGCACGGCTCCGCGCTCACCAACAGGGCCAGGTCGTCGCGGCCCTGATACTTGATCCCGCACTGTGCCGTCGCTGCGGCCCACCCGGTCGGGCTAGCCGCGTGGCCGTCTTCTACGAACGTGATTGCCATATAGTTCCTCTCGCTGTTAGACAAGGTTCGCGGATGCTTTACCGTTTGCGACGTTCGTAGTGGTGGCTTCAGCCGCACAGGCGCTGAAGCGCCTACTACGAGCAGTAAGGCATGTTTCAAACCAGCGTGACAATTCAGCGACGAAACGATGACGCGGTGAGGCGCTCCGTATCGCCTCATCGCCTCATCGCCTCATCGCCTCATCGCCTCATCGCCTCATCGCCTCATCGCAAGACTGTCACGCTGAATGTGCCCATTTTGAAACATGCCTAAGACAAGGTTTCAAGTGCCAGGTTTCAGCTTTACAGTGTGGCGATGAGGCGAGGATGCGACGAGGCGATGCTATCGCATCCTCGCATCATCGCGTCTCCGCCACACGGTAAAGCTGTTCTGAACCATGTCTAACCCTGAAACCTGGCACCTGAAACCTTGTCCTACTCTTCGATGGGCACAGGTGCCGCAATATGGCTAGAGTCCGTATCCTCCCAGCGCACCGACTCGAACGCGCCGATGTCGTGAAGGTGCTCGATGTCGTTGTAGGAGTTCAGCCGCCAGAGCTGTCGGCCACGCCGATCCACGCGCTCCCAGTGGGTAATACTGGTGTTGCGGGTGTGGAAGTCAGTGGGCGGCAGCACCATGCCCGGCATCTGAAAAAAGTGAATAAACGAGTTATCGATCACCCCGCCGTGGCAAACAACCACGATGGTCTTTCCGGCGTGTTCGCTGGTAATCCGGGTGAGGGCCGTAGCGACACGCAGAGTGAAGCTGCCCCAACTCTCGCCGCCGGGGGCGATGGGGCGTAGCGGCGCGGCGTCGAAGTCGGGCGTTCCATATTTGGCCCATGCCTCGGTGTTGCTCATGCCATCGGCCTCGCCGATGTACAGCTCCTGCACCGTATCGTCAAAGATAATTGGCAGGCCCAGAGCGGGCTGGATAATCTCGGCGGTCTGGCGGGCACGCGGCAGCGTGCTGGCGATCAACACATCGGCGGCGATCTCGTGGGTGCGGGCCAGCCGGTCGCGCAGGTGCTCGGCTTGCGATCTGCCACGTGGCGTGAGTCCGATGTCGCCCTTCATCCCGGCGACAATCGGCTTGATATTTGCCTCGGCCTCGCCGTGGCGGATCAGGTAGAGGTGGGTCATCGTCCCCTCTCAGAGACTGTCTGAAAAGTCACCGCCGCTCAGCCCTCACCCCCTGCCCCTCTCCCTCACGGGGAGAGGGGAGATTTCACAACAGGAAGCTTCCGGCTCCCCCTCTCCCGCGCTGGGAGCGGGGGCTGGGGGGTGAGGGCTGAGCGGCAGCAGTCTCCTTACTTGAAAAGTATTGCATCCAGACCCCCCACGATGAGCGGGAGACTCGCGGTACTCGGCCCCTGGCTCCCGCCCGCCCTGCTGATCATCGGCCTGCTGCTGGGATTCCCGCTGCTGGCGCTGGCGGGCATGGGCATCCTGGCCTTTACCCTGGCCCTGCGCCAGCGCGACCGGCCCGCCGAGGGTTTCGCCCTGCTGGTGGTGGCCCTGGGCTGCGCAATTATTTTTGGTACTGATATTATCTACATCCGCGATCTGTTCAGTACGCGCATGAACACGATCTTCAAGTTCTACTACCAGGTCTGGCTGCTCTGGGGCACACTGGCCCCCTTCGCCCTCTGGTACATACTGACGCGCACGAGCGGGCTGCGCTGGGCGACTGGACTAGGCGTGGCCGCGATCTTTGCCCTGCTGCTGGCCGGGTCAGGCGTCTACCCCGCCCTGACCCTGCATAATCTCGGGCGTGGTACTATAATTGGTCTGGAGGCAGCCACCCCGCGTGAACAGACCGAAGGCGGCAAGGCGGCGATCTCCTGGCTGCGCACGAGCGCCACCCCCGGTAGCATCATTCTGGAGGCCACCCAGATTGATAATGTCCAGGAAGCGGCCACAGGCGCGCCCCCCCGCTGCGGCGGCTCGTACAACGGCGACGGCTTCGGCGGGGTGTCGGCGGCCAGCGGATTGCCCACCGTCCTTGGCTGGAAAGGCCACGAAGAGCAGTGGCGTGGCGGCGATCCGGCTGCCAGGGAACAGCTTCAGCCGCGCTGCAATGATGTCTACCACATCTACAGCAGCACCGATGTCACACAGGCCCGCGACCTGCTGGCGAAGTACGGCGTGCGCTACGTCTACGTGGGTAGCCTGGAGCGCCGCGACTACACCCCCGAGAGCTTGGCGAAGTTTGAGCAACTCGGCACACCCACCAGCTTTGGCGGCGGTGATGTGATAATCTACACGCTGCGGTAGGCAGATTTTAGATTGCAGATTTGCTGCAATAGGACGCGGTGCATATGCCCAAACTGTCACGCTGTTCTGAAATATGTCTAAGACATGGTTCAGAACAGCTTTACAGTGTGGCGGAGACGCGA
>CAIRFY010000283.1 GCA_903877945.1 uncultured Oscillochloris sp.
AACGCCCAGTTCCGCCCTTTTGTTGAAGGCGACGGCTACACCAACCGCGCTTACTGGACTGAAGCGGGATGGGCGTGGCAGCAGGCAGAAAAGATCACCCAGCCAGCATATTGGAACGATGTGACGTGGAACGGCTCAGACTACCCGGTAGTCGGCGTGAGTTGGTTCGAGGCGGTAGCCTACTGCCGCTGGCTGAGCCAGAAGATCGGCATTGACATTCGGCTACCGAGTGAGGCGGAGTGGGAAAAAGCCGCCCGTGGTTCCGACGGGCGGATCTATCCCTGGGGCAATACCTGGGATGCCAAACGTGCCAATAGCAACGAGTCAGGCTTGAAGAAAACCACACCCGTTGGCAGTTATCCAACTGGGGCCAGCCCCTACGGTGCGCTGGATATGGCAGGGAATGTGTGGGAGTGGTGCGCGACGAAGTGGCAGAAACCCTACCCCTACCAGCTTGAAGATGAGTGGCAAGCGACCTATCTGGAGTCCAACACCGATTATCGTGTGCTACGTGGTGGCTCGTCGTGGGATGATAGCACAGTCGTGCGCGGGGCGTTCCGCTACTACTACGACAACGCGCGCTACCGCCTCTACATTTTGGGGTTGCGGGTCGCCAGTCGTTCTCCTCTGCCCGGTTCTGGTTCCTGAATCCTGTCTTCTGTGTGCGGAATCGCGTTTTTTTGAGAAGCTGTCTGAAAAGGTATGGCTACGTCCTAGACCTGTCAGGTAGGACACACAAGAACCATCGAGTTGCGCAAGACTCATCCCGTGTGTCCTACCTGACAGGTCTTTAGAGCAGTCCTCTTCCGGTTGTGAAAGAGGAGTCGAGGCTTCAGCCGGCTAAAGCCTGGACTCCCCTTGTCGTCTTGTGCAACTGCGACGGCTCATCAACGGACAAGCAACCGATTATAGTCCGTGTGTGATCCAATCCAGAAGCAAACGAACCCAGCGGGAATTTCAACTGCTAAGACATGGTTCAAAATGGGCACATTCAGCTTTACAGTCTTGCGACGAGGCGATGAGGTGATGAGGCGATACGGAGCGCTTCACCGCGTCATCGTTTCGTCGCAAGACTGTCAGGCTGGATTGAACCATGCCTAAGGAGGAGTGTGCTATGGCCCCCCAGCGCCGTCGCTTCAGCCCGCGTGATGAGATCTACCTCAGCAGCACGAGCTTTGAGGTGTACATGGTCACCGGGTTGGTGTTCCTGTTTATCTTTACCGCCAGCTTTATCACCAGCATCAAAATTCACTTTGAATGGCTGTTGTGGCCAGGCAGTTTTGTGGCGGTCGTCGCCGCCTATGCGACCCTTAAGTGGCTTGAACGCCGCGAGCATGTGCGAAAATTAGCTGAGATCGAGGCGAACCCGCTGCCGGCGGAAGATGTGGTCATGGAGTAGGGCGTGGTTCGCAGGTATTTTACAGTTTGTCGCTCAGCCCTCACCCCCTGCCCCTCTCCCTTTTAGACAAGGTTTCAGCGTGACAGTTGGTAGCGTAGGCTTCTAGCCTGCGGTGGTGCTTTGACCGCCGGGAGGGCGGTACTACCTTCACTGCAAACTGTAAAGCGGTTCTGAACCAAGTCTTAGGCATGTTTCAAAATGGGTACATTCAGCTTGACAGTTCAGCGATGAGGCGATGAGGCGATGAGGCGATACGGAGCGTCTTGCGACGAGGCGATGAGGCGATGAGGCGATACGGAACGCCTCACCGCGTCATCGTTTCATCGCTGAACTGTCAAGCTGGATTGAACCATGTCTTATGCCGTAATCAGGTGGCGGAACTTGTTGATATTATCTAGCCCGATGCCCTGGACATTCACCAGAGCATCTACTGTGGCGAAGGGGCCGTGCTGATCACGGTAGGCGACGATTCGGGTGGCGCGGGATCGCCCGATACCGGGGATGTCAATCAGGGTCTGAAGCTCGGCGGTATTGATATTCACCACGTTTACCGGAGCCTGTTCGGCAGGAGCCTCGGCGAGAACGGGATCCTCGGCGGGCACAGGAGCCTCGGGAG
Source organism: uncultured Oscillochloris sp. (assembly GCA_903877945.1). Classification (GTDB taxonomy): domain Bacteria; phylum Chloroflexota; class Chloroflexia; order Chloroflexales; family Chloroflexaceae; genus Oscillochloris. The sequence goes on from CAIRFY010000283.1 coordinate 2,016, forward strand.
CCTCGGCGGGCACAGGAGCCTCGGGAGCCGCCTCGGGAGCCTCGGCGGGCACAGGAGCCTCGGCGAGAACGGGGGTTTCGGCGGGCACAGGAGCCTCGGGAGCCTCGGGAGCCTCGGCGGGGACGGGAGCCTCCTCACGGGGCTTCGCGTTTACGGCGGGTGCCGCAGGGATTAAACTCACGGGCGGGGCACCGCGATGGACGCGTGTAACAATCCGACGTGGTGAATCCGCAGGGCCACTTGCGGAGTCGGGCGAGGCGGCTGTCTTTCGGGCGGGCGACAGGGACGGTGACATGGATGGGGCCGAGGTGGGCAGAACGGTAGCCTGATCCTGGCGCCAGCGCCAAGCGAGGTAGCCCATCCCACTAACGATCACCAGCCAGATAAGCCTGCGAGGGCGAAACATACGTACACTCCTCCAAAGCGCAACGGGCGACCCGCTGCTAAAGCGATTGCAGATTGTCAATGGTCAATTGTAGACGATATACAGCGTACTCTGACTCGATCTAACCGGGTCACTGATCATACACGATAGTATATCTCGAAAAGTGCTGATCTCGATTGTCACTGACAGCCGCACATTCACGCGAGACCATCGGCAAACCGCGATCAACCAGTCTGCGATGTACCAACCAATGTACGCAGCAGCGACAAATTCTCTACGTCCTCGGCCATGTTCTCGCCCTTGGGCGTCTCGATGATCATCGGGATGCCCACGAAGCGCGGGTCATTCACCAGCAGGCGAAAGCCCTCCAGTCCGATGCACCCTTGACCGATGTGATTGTGCCGGTCAACCCGGCTACCCAGACCCTTCTGTGAATCGTTCAGATGAAAACACTTGATCCGCCCGACGCCGACGATGCGCTCGAAGGCATCGAAGGTGGCCTGGTAGCTTGCCTCGTCACGGATATCGTAACCGGCGGCGAAGATATGGCACGTATCCACACAGACCGCCATGCGGTCGTGGTGGGGCACAAGCTCGAAGAGACGAGCCAGGTGCTCGAAGCGATTGCCGAGGGTGCTGCCCTGGCCGGCGGTGGTCTCCAGAAGTACGCTGGTGCGACCGCCGACCCCCGACTCAAAGATTCGGTTAAGGGCGACCGCTTCACGTGCCAGGCCGACCTCCTCGCCGCTGCCGGTGTGGGCGCCGGGGTGAGTGACAATAGAGGGGATGCCCAGCAGATCGCAGCGCTCAAGCTCGTGGCTAAAGGCGGCGATTGATTTTTCCCAGAGATCATCAGCGGGGGATGCCAGGTTGATCAGGTAGGAGTCGTGAACAATCACCGGGCCAATGCCGGTGCGCTCCTGCTCAGACTGAAACGCCAACACCTCTTCGGGGGGAATCGGCTTCGCGTTCCACTGGCGCTCGTTCTTACTGAAGATCTGCATGGCCTCGCAGTGAACCTGTGCGCCACGGGCGAACGCCTTGGAGACGCCACCTGAGATCGACATATGGGCACCAAACGGCATGGGTCTCTCCACACCCCGCGTAGCGGGGGTTGCTGCTATCCAGGCGGTTGCCCATTATAGCAGATGTGCGCGCTGAGCGATCCCGGCCTCAACACAGGCGATCAGGGTCGCTCGGCGCAGGGGCTTGCCCAGGCAGGTGTCGAATCCGTCGGCCTGATAGCGCGGCTCATCACCCTCGCGCACCAGGGCCGAGGTGGCCACAAGCCAGGGCTGACGCCCTGGTGGCAGCCCTTTGGCCACGGTTGCCGCTACAGCGAACCCGTCGATGTCGGGGAGCTTGATATCGAGTAGCAGCACGACGTAGCTCCCCTGGTGCAGCGCCTCCAGGGCAGCCCGCCCGTCATCGACGACATCCACCTGATAGCCAGCGTGTTCCAGCATATGCCGTGCGATCTGTCGGCCCACCACGTCGTCGTCGGCGATCAGGATGTGGGGAGGATATGTCGTCATAGGATGTGCTGCCCTGCTATGGGAAGTAGGCCGCCACGGTTGCCTGAAACCCATCTTGGCTCATGTCGCCGTAGATACGGAGGCGCGGGAGGGTGAACACATCATTCTGGGCACCCTCCTGGATGGTGGTGGTCGCGCTCGTGTAGCCAACATCGCGGGTGATCGCGGCTATGTCCGCGTTGAACTGGCCGGCGGGGTAGCAGAAGCTGCGTATGGGCGCGCCGATCTGGGCGGCGATCTCGGCTCCTGAGCGGGCGATCTGATCCACGTTCTCGTCGTGACTAAGGGTAGTCAGGTCAATATGGCTGATGCTGTGGGCACCGATCTCCATCCCGGCGCGGTACAGGGCACGGATCTCGTCCCAGCCCATGTAGGCGTCATGGCCAGCGAAACCGCTGACGATGTAGAAAGTAGCGGTGGCCCCGTACTCCTGAAGCACGGGCAGGGCGGCGGTGTAGGCATCCATATAGCCATCGTCGAAGGTGAGGGCCACGGCGCGGGCGGGGCAGGGCGACTCGCCACGGATGCAGGCGGCCAGGGCCGACATCTGGATCGTGTCGTAGCCAGAGCGGCGCAGCCACTCGACTTGGGCGGCGAACTGGTTAGGCGTGACCGAGAGGCCGTAGCCCAGCGGGTCGGCAGCCTGATCGACGCTGCGCACGTAGTGGTACATCAGGATGGGAATATAGGGGCGCTGGCCGGTCGGGGCGAGGGCGAAGGCCGGGGGCGGGAGCGGGGCCGGGGTGATAGATGAGGTGTCAGGCACCTGGATCAGCGGCGTCGCAGCCGGATCTGCCGCACCGAAGGCACGAGACAGCGCGAGGCGCGGATCTGACCCACTGGTACGGGCAATAGTGACCAGCAGCAGCAGCCCAACAAACAGCGGGATTGCGAAGCGCATCGCCACACCTCATTGCAGATTGTGCAGCCGAGATCGGTGCGCCGAATATGGTAGCGCACATCGCTATAATCTGCAATCTGCAATCCGTAATCTGCAATCGTACAAGACGCAGGTGGCGTATAATAGCCTCATTAGAGACCGCCCTACTCGTATGGGGCGACGCCGGAGCCTCAGCAAAGGATAGATAGATCGATGAGTCAGCACCCCCTGCGCGAGCGGCTCGACCAGATGCGGGCCGAGATTGCCCGCGCTGCCGCCGCCGATCCGACTAACGAAACACTGCGCAACCTTCATTTACAGACGCTGGACGCCCTTGCGGAGATCGACCGCAGTGGAGAACAGGGCGGCGCTGAGTTCCAGCCCGGTCTCCCGGCAGCGATCAAGGATTTTGAGGCTTCGCATCCTAGCCTGACTCTGGCGATGATGCGGGTGATGGACGTCCTCAACGGCATCGGCCTATGAGATTGTGGATTGTTACTACAGTTGTAAATATCTTCGCAGAAAGGCTCCCGCCGATCACCCCCCCTAGCCCC
>CAIRFY010000284.1 GCA_903877945.1 uncultured Oscillochloris sp.
AGGACGCATCCGATTCCCCCTCTCCCGTTCAGGGAGAGGGGGCTGGGGGGTGAGGGCTGTCCGGCGATCTGCGGACTTTGCAACAGCCCTGGCGTCGGCGCAGGCGACGATGCGCGGCGGCGATCATGCTGGTACAATGGCCTGTAGCCACTGGTTGTTGATATGGCTCCGCGCCGCGTAACGCCGCCGCTGACCCCGAGGATACGATGCTGGCACTTGAGTCCGTTCTTCATGACCATTATCGGATCACATATGTGATCGATGAGCGTCCCGATTGTGTGATCTATCGCGCAATCGATATGCGTGAGTCACTGCGCGTGCTGGTCGCTGAGTTGCCACTTCCCAGCGATGCTGCCGTGCCTGATGTGTGCGCGCTGGCGAGCCAGATCACGGCGGTGAGCGTGCCTGGTCTGTTAGCTCTGCGCGACCATTTTGCCGAGGGGACGACCTACTACGTGATCGCGGACGACCCTGGCGGCCAGGATCTTGACCGGGTGGCACGGGATCGCGGCGGGCCGGTGCCGGAGTCAGAGGTGCTGACTCTGATTGATCGGCTGCTGAATGTGCTGGATGTGCTGCACGAGCGCACTCCGCCCTTAGTCATGGGCGACCTGCGCTCGACGGATCTGTGGTCGTCGCCGGACGGCGGGCTGAGCTTGGCGCCCTTCGTCCTGGCGCGCCACGTGGGCAGCGAGCCCTCGGCCTACCGCGCGCCCGAACTCCACGACGCGCAGGCCGAGCCGACACCGTCGAGCGATCTGTACGCGGTGGGGGCGGTGCTTTACCAGTTGCTTACGGGCTGGCCCCCACCCACGGCCGCCCAGCGCGAGGCGGGGGTTCCGCTGAACGCGCCGCGCAATCTGAATGCACGGATCTCGGCCCTGGCCGAGCAGTTGGCCTTGCGGGCGCTGGAGAAGAAGCCTGCGAACCGCTACCAGCGCGCCCGTGAGATGCGCAGCGCCCTGGAGACGGTGCGGCTGATGGCCGGTCGGCCGCTGGGTGCCCTGGCTCCCATCGAAGCGCCCCTGGCTTCCGCTTCGCTCACGGCACCCACGCCACCGGTCGAACCGGTCACGGCCTACGGGCCTCCGCCTGCCGCGCCGCCCTACGGCCAGCCCGCCCCCGGAACCTACGCCGCCCCGTCGCAGTACGCCGCTGGCTACACGCAGGTGCCGCCGTCTCAGCCCGCTGTGCCTGCGCCCACGGCGCGGATCAGCAATGGCTGTTTGATCGCTATTGCGGTGTCTCTGGCCCTGGTCGCGCTCACGATCTGTCTCGTCGGTGCCTTCATTGGTTATCGCATCCTGACGGGGGCCGGGATTCCTCTGCTGAACGGCGGCACGGCGATGAGTGCGACCACGACCGCCGGAGGCGCGGCGCACGCTGCGACTCCCTCATCAGGACAGCCCGCGCCCACGCCCAACGGCGCGCTGCTGGCGGCGGCGGCGACCTTCACCAGAACCAGGCAGATCCGTGAGGATGTCGTCGGCCCGGCGGTCTACGCGCCAAACGGACAACTGCTTGCCGTGGGTATTGGCAAGGCTATCCGGATCCGCTTTGGCGATACCCTCGATCAGGGGGGCACGCTGGTGGGCCATACCGGCGATATTAGTAGTCTCGCGTTCTCCCCCGACAGCCGAATTCTGGCCTCGGGCGCACAGGATGAGAACACCATCATCGTGTGGGATGTCGCTACGGGGCAGGCGCTGCGCAGGCTCGATGGCCACACCGGCTGGGTGCGCAGCCTGGCCTTCTCGCCCGATGGTACGACGCTGGCCTCTGGTAGCACCGATAAGACGGTGCGCCTGTGGGATGTGGCCAGCGGCAGGTTTCTGGGCGCTCTGGAGGGTCATACCGACTTTCTTGGCAACATCGCCTTCTCGCCCGACAGCGCGACCTTGGCCTCGGCCTCGCGGGATGGCACGGTGCGTCTGTGGGATGTGGCTGCCCGACGCCTCCACTCCGAATTTAGCTTTACGGCACCGATCAATCCGGCTACCAACGCGCCCTACTGGCTCACCGGGCTCACCTATAGCCCCGATGGCAGAACGATTGCGGTGGGATCGGTGAGCGCCAGCGTCTATGTGATCGACGCGGCCACCGGTAGCCTCCAGCGCGAACTGAAGGGCCACCAGGACTGGGTCGTCATTCGCGGGCTGAGCTATAGCCCCGATGGCCGCACGCTGGCGAGCGCCAGCCTCGATGGCACGGTGCGCCTGTGGAGTCCCCTCACCGGCACCGAGCGGGCTGCGCTGACGGAACATGGTATGAGCCTGATTGGCTTGAGCTGGGCACCCGACAGCCAGCACCTTCTGTCCGCCAGCGACGCCGCCGGCTCTTTGACGATCTGGAACGTCCAGAGTCGCCAGGTTGAGCGCACCGTGCTGCTCACGCAGGGCACAGTCACCGCCCTGGCCTACTCAGATACCGGCAAAATCCTGGGGGCGGGCGGGGCCAGCGGCACCGTGCGTCTGCACATCTTCCCCAACGACCGGCAGGTGAACCTCAATGGCGGCGCGCCGACCGGCCAGTTTATTGGTTTTGTCAGCGACACGCAACTGGCCGCGATCAGTGACTCGGGCGAGGTCGTGATCATCGACCTGACCGGCCAGGATCGCAACCGGCAACTCCAGGGCCTTCAGGGGTTCGCCCTCAGCCTCGTGGTGAGCCGCGACCGCAGCCTCGTGGCGGCAGGCAATGATCGTGGCGAGGTGGCGATCTGGGAGGCGAGCAGCCAGAAGTTGCTGCGGACACTGCACGGCCTGATCGGGCCAGCCGCGACGCTCTCGTTCAACCGCGACGGATCGCGCATTGCCGCCGTGAGCAATCAAGATGTCCACGCGCCCCAGATCGTCGTCTGGGATGTGCCGAGCGGCGACCGGAAGATGACGATCAAGGGCCAGAAGGCGCAGATTACCAGTTTGGAGATGCCCGCCGGGAGTGATACCGTGGCCAGCACCAGCAGCGATGGCTCACTGACGATCTGGAACGTCGCCGATGGCTCGGCGATCAGCACGATCACCGCGCCGAGGGAAGATCACTGGTTCAGTAGCCTCACATTCTCGCCGGATGGCAAGCTGCTGGTGACCGGCAGCGTTGTTGGTACGGTCGAATTTTGGGATCCGCAGAGCGGTGCCCGGATCAACAGTATTAATCTTGGCACGGGTATGGTTCTGTCGCTGGCCTTTCGCCCCGACGGCAAGCAGATCGCAGCCAGCACCCGCGACGGCGGGATTTACCTGCTTGAGCCGGTCGGGTGATCGCGAATAGTGTAAAACACACACAGAAGGAGATCTCCATGTTCGATACATTTAAAAAGAAGCGCGACCACACCCAGGCGGGACAGGAAGGTCGCATCCCGCCTGGGCAGTATGTCACCGAGAAGTTTCCGGTGCTGCATTACGGCAGTGTGCCGCAGTACACCGATCTTCAGAACACCTGGGATCTGCGTTTCTGGGGCGAGCTTGAGGATGTGGCCCGCTTGAGCTTCACTGAGTTCCGCGCACTGCCCACGATTGAGGTCGTCACCGATATTCACTGTGTCACGCGCTGGAGTAAGCTGGATACGCGCTGGGGCGGGGTGCAGTTTAAAGAACTTCTGAAGCACATCCCCGCGCTTAAACCATCGGTTCAGTTTGTGATCGCCCACTGCGACCAAGGCTTCACGGCGAACGTCCCGCTCGATGTACTCCTTGACGATGAGGCGATGCTGGCCTATATGTTCGATGGCCAGGAGCTGACGCCTGATCACGGCTACCCGCTGCGCCTGCTCACCCCGCGCAAGTACTTCTGGAAGAGTGCCAAGTGGCTGCGTGGCCTGGAGTTTTTGTCCTACGATAAGCTCGGATTCTGGGAGCGCTACGGCTATAACAATCACGCCGACCCCTGGAAAGAGGAGCGCTATGCGGAGTAGGGCCAGGGCTGTTGTACCGTCCTGGCACCTTTGTCTAAGGCGCGTTTCAAACCAGCCTGACAGTTCAGCGACGAAACGATGACGCGATGAGGCGATACGGAGCGCCTCATCGCCTCGTCGCCTCATCGTCTCGTCGCATCATCGCCTCGTCGCCTCATCGCCTCGTCGCATCATCACCTCGTCGCATCATCGCAAGACAGTAAAGCTGAATGTGCCCATTTTGAAACATGCCTAAGGATTTTTCTATGGTCAGCTACCAAGTCTCGGTGAGCAAAGATTACACCGTGTTCTGTGCCGGGCACTTTGTCACCTATGAGGGCGATCACTGCGAATTGCTGCACGGTCATAACTATCGTGCGGCAGTGCGCCTCGTTGGGACGCTGAACGAAGACCAGATGGTCTTTGATTTTGTGACGCTGAAGCGGCGGCTGCGGGCGATCTGCGATCAGCTCGACCATCGCATGCTGCTGCCTCAGGATAACCCGCTGCTCCAGATGATCGTCGATGCCGTGTCGATCACGGTGCGTTACAAGCAGAAAACCTATGTCTTCCCACGTGAGGATGTGGTACTCCTGCCTATCCCGAATACAACCGCCGAGCGGCTGGCGCAGTGGATTGCGGATCAATTAGTGGCGGATGTCGCTGTGGATCAGGGCCGGATCGAGGTTCTGGAGGTTGAGGTTGAGGAGTCATGTGGGCAGGCCGCCACCTATCGGCGGAAGCTGAGCGCCTCGTGACCCATGCCAATGTGTTCCTTGCGCTTGGCGCGAACCTCGGCGACCGCGTCGGTCAGTTGCGCCGTGCGCTAGGCTTGCTTGGGCCAGCATGCAGTCTGTCATTGATCTCGCCCTGCTATGAGACGGAGCCAGCTTATGTGTTGGATCAGCCGCGCTTCCTGAATCTCGTCTGTCAGGCGACGACCACCCTCGATCCGCTCGCCCTGCTGCGTCTGCTTAAACAGATCGAGTCCGAGATCGGTCGCGTTCCTGGCCCACGCTTCGGCCCACGTCTGGTTGATCTGGATGTGCTATTCTACGATGATCTGATCCTTGACACTCCAGAGTTGACTATTCCGCACTCGCGTATCGCTGAGCGTGCGTTCGTCCTGGTGCCGCTGGCCGACATCGCTCCCGATCTGTGGCACCCGACCCTTGGCCGCACAATCAGGGCGTTGCGCGACGATCTAGATGCGCAGTGGCGCGATCTGCGGCGCGTGGAGGAGGTAATAGTGTGAACATCCCACCACTAACCATCGGTGGTACCATTTTTGACTGGGGACGCCGTACTTATCTGATGGGTATTCTTAACATCACGCCCGACTCGTTTTCTGGCGATGGGCTGCTGGCCCAGACGGACTGGGTTGGCGCTGCCGTCGCTCAGGCACGGACGCAGATCGCGACCGGTGCCGATATTATAGACATCGGCGGGGAATCGACTCGCCCCGGCAGCGCGCCGACGCCGCTTGACGAGGAGCTACGCCGTGTCATCCCGGTGGTTCGTGCCCTGGCGGCAACGACCCACGTGCCGATCTCGGTTGACACCTCCAAGGCAGAGGTTGCCCGTCAGGCAATCGCGGCCGGTGCAACGATCATTAACGATGTGTGGGGGTTTAAACGTGACCCCGCACTAGCGCAGGTCGTGGCCGAGTCCGGTGTGGTCGTGGTGCTGATGCACAACCGTAGCCAGTCGCAGAATGCGGTTCACGTAGCGGGGATCGGCGGGCGCTATGTCGATGTCCAGTATGAGAATCTGATGCAGGATGTCACCCGTGAACTCATGGATTCGATCACGCTGGCGCTGGCAGCCGGAGTCGTGCCCACGCGGATCATCATTGACCCCGGCCTTGGGTTCGGCAAGACGATGGAGCAGAACCTTGAACTGATCGACCGGCTCGGTGAGCTGCGGCGGCTCGGCTATCCGCTGCTCGCCGGGCCCTCGCGCAAGTCCTTCACCGGCGCGGCGCTTCAGCTCCCGGTTGATCAGCGTCTGGAAGGAACGGCTGCCGCCGTCGCCCTGGCGATTGATCGCGGTGCCGACATCGTGCGCGTCCACGATGTTGCCGCAATGCGCCGCGTTGCCGCAATGGCCGACGCGATCACGCGCCGCCGGACGCACGCCGCACTGTGAGCAACATCAGCGACCAGGACGCGCTGCGCTGGCTGCACAGCTTCGCCGATAGCGAGCGGCAGTTGCCGCGCACCCCGGCGGAGTTTAATCTGCCGCGCACCCAGGCGCTGCTCGACCTGCTCGGGAATCCGCAGCGCCGCTACCCATCTGTGATGATCGCGGGGACGAAGGGCAAGGGATCGACCGCCGCGATGGTCGAGGCGATCCTGCGGGCGGGCGGGTTGCGCACCGGCCTGTACACCTCGCCACACCTGCATACCTTTCGTGAGCGTATCCAGGTTGATCGCGCTCTGATCACGCCCGCCATGATTGCCGAGCAGGTCGCCCAGATCCAGCCGCAGGTCGCTCGGCTCGACCCGAAGCTGGGCGACCTTTCGATCTACGAGGTGCAGACCGTGCTGGCGTTGTCGCACTTCGCCGCCGCACAGGTCGAGTGCGCCGTGCTGGAGATTGGTCTGGGTGGACGCGACGACGCGGTGAATGTGGTCACGCCGGTCGTCTCGGCGGTCAGTTCGCTCAGCCTCGACCACACGCAGATCCTGGGGCCGACGCTGGAGGACATTGCGGCGCACAAGGCCGGGATCATCAAGCCGGGCGTGCCGATCATCACGGTACCCCAGGCTCCGCAGGCGGCGGCGGTGCTGGCGCGGGTTGCGGCAGATCAGGCCGCGCCGCTCTGGATCGCCGGGGCAAGCGGGCTGCGCCGTGGTTCGGACGACCTTGTCCGCCCTTACCCGGCGGCGATACGGCCCGACACGCTGCGGCTGGCGGGGCAATTTCAGATCGAGAACGCGCAACTTGCCAGCGGCATCGCGCTGCTGCTACGCGATGTCGGTATGCCGCTGCCTGATCACACCTTCGCCACCGGGCTGGCGTCCGTGCGCTGGCCGGGGCGACTCGAAACGCTGCGCAGCCACCCGCGCCTGATCGTCGATGGTGCCCACAACGGGGATTCCGCGCGCAAACTGATGCTGGCGTTGCGCGAGCTACAGCCCTCCGGCGCGCTGATCGTGATCCTGGGGACATCGGCGGATAAAGACCTCGCCGCAATCGCCGAGGCGCTGGTGCCACACGCCGAAACGGTGATTGTCACCCAATCTGCGCACCCGCGTGCGGCCACGTGTGCGGCGCTGCTCGCGGCAGTGCGGCCCTTCGCGCACAGCGAGCCACTGGCTATTAGCGCGGTGTCTGACGCGGTCGCCGAGGCGCTACGCCGCGCTGGCCCCAACGACCTGATCTGCGCCACCGGCTCGCTGTTTGTTGTCGCCGCCGTCCGCGAAGCCTGTGGCTATGGAGAAGGCGACGGATGATACTACGCAGTAGGGCATAAGTAACGCTGTCACCCTGAGCGAAGCGAAGGGTTCCGACCGGGATTCTTCGCTTCGCTCAGAATGACAGGACGCCTCACAGCGTTACTTCTGCGGTATTACGATAATACTTCTAGGAATATGGTCGAAATAAGGAGCTTTGACACAATGGAAGATCAACGTCTAACTGCACTAGTGCGCGGGATCGAGGGTGCCGCATGGGCGTGGCGCCCAGGTAAACCCATCCCTCATGGCACGCAACTGATTATATCTGACGGCGCACAGGAGGCCACGCTGGACTTCTACCCGAAGCACGGGCGCTGCGTCGTTGGCGGGACAGAGTCGCCATTGCGGCGCGGGCTGTCACAGATGGCGGCAGCACAGGATCAGGGTATCGCGAGAACGCCGGTGACGCCGAGGGCCACCAAGGCGGCCTCGGCGCTGATCACCGGTGCCCACATTGGGATGGACGAGTCGGGCAAGGGCGACTGGTACGGCCCGCTGATTGTGGCCGCCGTCTATGTTGATTCGCAGACAGTTGTGGCCCTCCAGCGCGGCGGCGTGCGCGACAGCAAAGAACTGGATGGCGGGTCGCTGCCGCAGATCGCCGCCCTCGTTGAGCGGGTGGTGCCCGAGTCGGCGCGGCGGGTGACGGTACTCGACCCGGAGGTGTATAACCGGCGCTACGCGGGGTTAGGCAACATCAACCTGCTGCTCGCCGAGCTGTACGCGGAGACAGTGGCCTCCGTGCGCGAGTCCACGGGCTGCGAGCGGATCGTGTGCGACCAGTTCGCGCAGCGGGCGGATCGGCTGGAGCGGTCATTTGCCTCCGCCGGGCTACCGCGCCCCGAGCAGATGCACCACGCCGAGGCGGCGAGCGTGGCGGTGGCGGCCGCATCGGTGTTGGCCAGCGCACGGTTTGGAGTCGAGTTGGTGCGGCTGGGGGCGCTGGCGGGGCTGCGCGGGCAACTGCCGGCGGGCGCGTCGGCGGTACGTGCGTTGAAGGCGGCGGCGCAGCACATTCTGGCCCGCGAGGGCCGTGAGGGCCTGGGGCGCTACGCGAAGCTGAACTTTAACCCGGTGCAGGAGTTGATAGCCGATAGCCGATAGCCGATAGCCGATAGCCGATAGCCGATAGCCGATAGCCGATAGCCGAT
>CAIRFY010000285.1 GCA_903877945.1 uncultured Oscillochloris sp.
GATCCCCTTAGCAGCAGTGATCGTCGCACCTTCTATCTGCGCGAGTTCCAGACCCTGCGCAGCCTCCGTGATACGGGCCTCGTCGCGGAGGTCAAGGATCCCTTCCCTTGGTCGGACGATTATCTGGTTGTGCCGATTGAGCCACTTTCTGGCAAGTCCCTCGGCGCGATGGCCCCGCCACAGACTCGCGACGACCTGATTAGCGATCTGCTGCTTGCTGAGGCGTGCTTCAAGGGGTTGGATCGTATCCATGCGCGCAAAATCTTGCATCGTGCAATCAGTCCGGGCTCAATCCAGGTACTTCACGGTGGGACAAGTCCCCGTATTGCCTTCACGAATTTTCATGCTGCACGAGTCGAGGATGCGTCCATTGCGCTGTCGCTCGACGTATTACAAATTGAGGAGCCGTATGCCGCTCCCGTGCTGGCAAGCAGCTATGGTCTGGCGACAACGGCGACCGATCTGTTTAGCCTTGCGCTCGTATTTATTGTGCGTATGTCCGGTACGACCGTGCAGCAACTACGCGACACGGGGATCGTCACGGTTCCTAACTTTTCTGCACAATGGCCGAGCCTACCGGCTGATGTTATGGATGAGCTAGGCACGCTGATGCGGAGTCTCGTCATTCCTGGGAGTGCGGGCGTCTCGCCCGCCGGACATACGGGTGGCCAAGCACCTCGCTCCGCAGCGACGGTTGCCGGTCTGATCGGCGATCTGTCCCGTCGCCTGCGCATCGAGTCAACCACGGAGGTGATAGGCCGCGTCCTCGATAATCGCTACGAGATTATCCAAGTCCTCGGCCAGGGTGCGATGGCCCGCACGTATCTGGTGAAGGACACTATCTATAGCGGTATCGGCGTTTTCGCGCTCAAGCAGTTCATGTACCCCTCGGTGGTATTGGCACAGGCGGCGAACGAATTCAACACGCTCCAGCAGATCAGCAGTCGCTACCTGCCGCGTATTTTTGAGATCTACCCGCCCCAGAATGAAGCTCATATTAAGTTGGAGTACATTCCAGGGCCGACCCTTGAAGCGGTTAAGCAGGAGTTTCCGTGGTCGCTTGAGCGCTGGTGGCCGTTTGCGCAGCAATTGCTTGAGGCGATTGAAGCCCTTGAGCGTAGGCAGTTGCTGCACCGTGACGTGAAGCCGTCCAATATTATTCTGCATGACGAAGATGGCCGCGTCGTCCTGATTGACTTCGGTTTCGCTACGTCGCAGGGCGCGGAAGCCCAGGCGGCTGGTACGCTTTTGTACCAACCACCGGAAGCACAGAGCGCCGCCACACCTCCACTTGATTCGGATCGCTACGCTGCGAGTGTGGTTATGTTTCGTGTTCTCACAAACGCCCTGCCATTTGAAGACCGGGATCGATCCCGACCGACGATTCCTGACCAGATTGAAGGCCAGGTACGGCGATTGGCATACGTGCTACTGGATGCGGTCAGTCCCGATCCTGCTCAGCGACCGAAGAGTGTGGCGGAGCTACGTGATCGGCTGCGTACTGCGATGCAATCGCTGGATGAGGTGGGAGAACAGCTCCCAGAACACATTAATCTCTGGGCTGATAAGGTGCGTGGGCTGTATCGCAACAGTAGCGCCGGGAATGCTGATAATCGTGGCCTGGATAGCGACTTTGTGCGCCAGACGTATGTGCCAACCGCACTTGATACGCAGTTGCTACCGGAAATCTTCGAGCGCCGCCCACGAGCGATCTTCCTCAGTGGCAACCCCGGTGATGGCAAAACCGCGTTTCTTGAGCAGGTACGTGCTGAACTGGCCCGTCGGGGCGGGGTTGAACACCAGGCTGATGCAAGCGGCTGGGAGATTGTCTATGCCGATCACACCTACCGCAGTTGCTACGATGCTTCTGAGTCGCATAATGGGCGCAGCGCCGATGAACAACTGACCACGCGATTGCGCGGGCTGGAAGGCGAAACATCGCCGGAAGGCGCATTGACCGTTCTTGTTGCGATTAACGACGGGCGGCTCGCCGACTACTTTCAGCGCCTGCGCAGCACCTTCACATGGCTTGGTCGTCTTGTTGAGCGCACCCTGACTCGTGGCACCGAGATCACTGCCCAGGTCTGGCTGATCGATCTTAAAC
>CAIRFY010000286.1 GCA_903877945.1 uncultured Oscillochloris sp.
CGTTGTGTTAAAGAAATCGAAGTTTTAGGTTCTTCTTTTTTACCAATGCCAATAGCTGCTATATTTTTAGCAATCTCTAATTTAGTCAATGCTTTAGATTCTTCTTTAGGGTTCAAACCAGCTTAACAATTCAGCGACGAAACGATGACGCGGTGAGGCGCTCCGTATCGCCTCATCGCCTCATCGCCTCATCGCAAGACGGTCACGCTGAATGTGCCCATTTTGAACCATGCCTTAGGTTAGGAACACCTTATACGCCGGGTTCTCGCTCTGATCAACGTGGCGGTAGCCCAGGCGCTGGAGCGACTCGCGGAAGCGCCCCAGGTCGGCGGCGGGTACCTGGATACCGGCCAGCACGCGCCCGTGGGCGCTGCTGTGGTTACGATAGTGGAACAGGCTGATGTTCCAGGACTCGTCGAGTGACTCCAGGAACTGGAGCAGGGCACCGGGCCGCTCGGGAAACTCAAAGCTGTAGAGCCGCTCGTCCACTGCCTCGGGCGAGCGCCCGCCCACCATGTGCCGCAGGTGAACCACCGCCAGTTCGTCGTTAGTCAGATCGAGGGCTTCGTAGTCGGCTGTAGCCAGATCGCTCAGCAGGGCGGCGCGCTGGTCGGCGCGTTCAAGCTGGACGCCAACGAAGATATGGGCCTCAGCACGCGGCGCGTAGCGGTAGTTGAACTCGGTGATGCTGCGCCCGCCCAGCAGCCGACAGAAACGCTTGAACGAACCCGGTCGCTCAGGGATCGTGACGGCTAACAGAGCCTCGCGGTGTTCGCCAATCTCGGCCCGCTCGGCCACGTGCTTCAGCCGCCCAAAGTTCATGTTCGCCCCGCATGTCAAGGCCACCAGGGTCTCCCCGCTTGTCCCATGCTGCTCCACGTAGCGCTTCAGCCCGGCCACCGCCAGGGCACCGGCCGGCTCCTGCACCGCCCGCGTATCGTCAAAGACATCCTTGATCGCCGCGCACACATCGTCCGTGTTCACGCGCACAATACTGTCAACGTAACGCTGCACGAGGCGGAAGGTGTGTTCACCCACGCGCCGCACCGCCACGCCATCCACAAAAATCCCGACCTGTGGCAGCGTCACCCGCTCGCCCGCGCCGATGCTCTGGTACATCGCGTCGGAGTCGTCTGGCTCCACACCAATGATCTCAACCTGCGGGCTGATGCTCTTGAGAAAGACGGCGATCCCAGAGATCAGGCCACCGCCGCCAATTGGCACAAAAACCTTGTAGCGCCCGGTGTGGATCTGCTGAGAAATTTCCAGGCCAATTGTCCCCTGCCCAGCGATCACCAGCGGGTCGTCGTAGGGGTGGACGAAGGTCATGCCGTTCTCGGCCTGAAGCCGATAGGCGTGGGCCTCGGCGTCACTGTAGCTATCGCCGTGCAGCACCACCTCGGCCCCACGGGCGCGGCAGGCGCTCACCTTGATCTCGGGCGTGGTCGCCGGCATCACGATCACCGTGCGCAGGCCAAGGCGCTGACCGGCATAGGCCACGCCCTGAGCGTGATTACCCGCCGAGGCGGTGATCACCGACCGCTCGCGCTCCTCGGGCGTCATGTGCGCCATGCGGTTGTAGGCTCCGCGCAGCTTGAACGAGAAGATTGGCTGGAGATCCTCACGTTTAAACAGCACCTCGTTGCCCAGGCGGACAGAGAGCTGCGGCGCGGCCTGGAGCGGCGTCTCGCGGGCGACATCGTAGACACGGCTGGTAAGGATGCGCCGGAGGTAGTCGAGGTTCACAAAAAAATCCTTCGCGTCGAAAGCGTCATGCGCGTCGATTATGCGCCCATTCGCCCTGGTACGCAAGGAAGCCACATGGTTCGGCAAGGCTTGAACAAAGTCGGCATCGGCCCCCTCACCCCCTGTCCCTCTCCCTGAGCGCATATCTTTACCCACATCTTTTTTACCGCATTGTCATGCGGTGTATCGGCTCCCCCGGCGGGCGACTGACGTCGCCGCTGGGGAGCCTACGGCTGGGCGTCGGCCTGCGCCGACGCCGGAATCGCCCGCGCAGGCGGGCGACC
>CAIRFY010000287.1 GCA_903877945.1 uncultured Oscillochloris sp.
TCGCATCCTCGCATCCTCGCATCCTCGCATCCTCGCATCCTCGCATCCTCGCATCCTCGCATCCTCGCCAAACTGTCACGCTGAAACCTGGCATCTGAAACCTTGTCTTAATGAAACTGCTCTGCCTCGGTCGATCCGGCCAGGGCCGTCGTCGAGCTCGTGCCGCCAGAAATCACCATCGAAACCTCATCGAAGTAGCCGGTGCCGACCTCGCGCTGATGCTTGGTGGCGGTGTAGCCATCAACCTCGGCGGCAAACTCGGCCTGCTGGAGCTCGGAGTAGGCGGCCATACCGCGATCCTTGTAGCCGTGGGCCAACTGGAACATGCTGAAGTTCAGCGCGTGGAAGCCGGCCAGGGTGACGAACTGGAACTTGTAGCCCATCTCACCGATGGCGCGCTGGAAGCGGGCAATGTCGGCATCGCTGAGCTTCTTCTTCCAGTTGAACGAGGGCGAACAGTTGTAGGCCAGCAGCTTACCGGGGTACTTGGCGTGGATCGCATCAGCGAAGCGCTGGGCTTCCTCCAGGCTCGGCTCAGCCGTCTCGCACCAGACCATATCGGCGTACTGAGCGTAAGCCACGCCACGCGAGATCGCCTGTTCCAGCCCCTGGTTCACGTAGTAGAAGCCCTCGGGCGAGCGCTGGCCGGTGAGGA
The DNA here is from genome assembly GCA_903877945.1 of uncultured Oscillochloris sp. Lineage (GTDB taxonomy): Bacteria > Chloroflexota > Chloroflexia > Chloroflexales > Chloroflexaceae > Oscillochloris. The sequence goes on from CAIRFY010000287.1 coordinate 656, forward strand.
AGGAGTGGTCGCGCTCATCCACATCACTTGTGATCAGGTTAGCCGCGTTGGCGTCGGTGCGGGCGATGATCAAGGTGGGCACGCCGAGAACATCGGTCGCGAGGCGCGCCGAAATCAGGTTGCGCACGGCCTGCTGCGTGGGCAGGAGTACCTTGCCGCCCATGTGGCCGCACTTCTTCTCGGAGGCCAACTGATCCTCAAAGTGGACACCGGCAGCACCAGCCTCGATCATCGCCTTGGTCAACTCGAAGACGTTCAGTGGGCCACCGAAGCCAGCCTCTCCATCGGCGATGATCGGCGCGTACCAGTAGGTATCGCCGCTGCCCTCAGCGTGCTGAATCTGGTCGGCGCGCTGGAGAGCCTGGTTGATCCGCTTGACGACCATAGGCACGCTGTTGGCCGGGTAGAGGCTCTGGTCGGGGTACATCTGGCCGGAGAGGTTGGCGTCGGCGGCCACCTGCCAGCCCGACAGGTAGATCGCCTTGAGCCCCGCCTTCACCTGCTGCACAGCCTGGTTGCCGGTGAGGGCACCCAGCGTATTCACAAACGGCTCGGTGTTCAGGAGGTGCCAGAGGCGATCCGCACCCCGACGAGCCAAGGTCTGCTCGACCAGCACCGACCCGCGCAGGCGGTACACATCCTCGGGGCTATAGGGGCGGTCAATCCCATTCCAACGCGGACTATTCCAACTCTCGGCGATCTGAGCGATCTGCTGCTCGCGAGACATACTATCGATCCTTTCGAGATATTCTGAGGTGCGAATGACGGGGTGGCAGACCGTGAGATTGGGCCAGGAATCAATCAGAGAACTCGGAGAGCCGAGGGTCTCCGCTGACGTTCGGCTGAAACACGAGGCACTGCCCAGGTATTGCACAGGACGATGCCGGTAGTATATCCGCTCATAGTTACATGCTGGTTACAGCTTTCACAGAATAGGAAACAGGGAGGTAAGGAGTTCGGTTGCCCGTCGGAGGCGACGTTGCATCAGCTCTCTGCCTTGACAGGAGTCACGCGCACATGTATACTCAGCATACGTGTATTTATTCAATGACTAGGCAAAGGATGCCTTCGGGTTGGAATGACACACCACCTCCCCTGGTGTCGTACAACGCCGTCTCCCTGCGGGGCGACCCATGTGGAGTACCTGACCGCTGCGGTCAGGCGCTCTCACGCTGGACGGGCTGATGGAGCAAAGCACGACCTTCCCGCGCATCGTGACGGACAGGCGGCGCCGCCCCTTCCCGCTCACGACGCTGGGCCTCCTGCTGGCAAGCCTGCCCATGCTGGCCTACCTGCTATTCCCCCTCCTCGCCATGATCCTGCGCATCAATCCGGTTACGCTGCTGAACAACCTCACCAACCCGGAGATCGGTCAGGCGATCTGGCTAAGTATGGTCACTACCACATGGAGTACGGCCTTGGGATTGGGGTTTGGCACACCGCTGGCCTACCTGTTGGCCCGCCGACACTTTCGTGGGGGCAGCCTGCTCGATACGCTGATCGAGTTGCCCATGGTGCTACCGCCATCGGTCGCCGGAATTGCCCTGCTGATCACCTTCGGGCGGCGCGGCATGATCGGCGCGTGGCTTGACGATGCGGGGATCAGCATTGCCTTCACGACCGTGGCGGTGGTTCTGGCACAGACCTTCGTGGCTGCGCCGTTCTACATCAAGACTGCCGTGGCTGGCTTTGCGGGTGTCGAGCGTGAGCTTGAGCAGGCGGCCGAGATCGATGGCGCGACCCCGGCTCAGGTGTTTGTCTGGATCACGCTGCCCTTAGCCTGGCCGGTGCTGCTGAGCGGGTTGGTGATGACCTGGGCGCGTGCCCTTGGCGAGTTTGGCGCAACAATCCTCTTTGCTGGCAATTTCCCCGGACGTACGCAGACCATGCCGCTGGCAATCTACCTCGGCTTTGAGCAGGATATCAACCTGTCCCTGACCCTGGCGCTGATCTTGCTCGGGGTTTCCTTCCTTGTTCTCTGGATCGTCAAGGCGATCTTACGGCAGCGGGTGATGACCCTGTAGTCATCCCCAAAATCGACACACTATGGTCAGGTTGTGTTGTGGCTGCCTAGCGCCGTGTTGCCCACGGAGGCTCCTGTGAAACATTCCCCCATCGCCATACTCACACTGCTGCTCACGCTGCTGCTCGCCGCCTGCGGCGCACCCGCCGCCCAGTCGCCCCCTAGCCCGCCCGCTCCGACCACCGCGCCAACAAATGCCCCCACCGCGCCCACGGCGGTCGCCGGAACCACGCTAACCGTCTTCGCCGCTGCCTCGCTGACTGACGCCTTCAAAGCGATCAAGCCTGCCTTCGAGGCCGCCCACCCTGGCGTCACCGTGGTCTACAACTTCGCTGGTGCCCAGCAACTCGCGGCCCAGATCAACGAGGGTGCCCCTGCCGATGTCTTCGCTTCGGCCAACAAGAAGCAGATCGACGTGGTGATCGCCAGTTCTAAAATCATCAGCGGCACCGCACAGACTTTTGTGCGTAACCGGCTCGTGGTGATCACACCCAAGGCGAACCCCGCCGGTATTACCTCGCTCAAAGACCTGGCCAAGCCCGGGTTGAAGCTGATCTTCGAGGCCAAGGCCGTGCCAGCGGGTCAGTATTCCCTCGACTTTCTGACCAAGGCCAGCACGCTGCCGGAGTACACCTCGGCCTACAGTCCCACTGTGCTGTCCAACGTCGTCTCGTATGAGGATAACGTGCGCTCGGTGCTGAGCAAAATCGTCTTAGGTGAAGGTGATGCTGGCATCGTGTATACTACCGATGCGGCGACTGTAGTGGACAAAATCAATACCATCGCGA
>CAIRFY010000288.1 GCA_903877945.1 uncultured Oscillochloris sp.
CCCTCGCTGTAACGCTTCAGATGAACCACCGTGCGGCTCAGTTGGCGCACGGCTTGGTGCATCTGCTCAAAGATCGCCTCATAGTCGTCCTCGGAGATCGGATCGTCGTCGTCGGTGAGCCGTTTAAGTTGGCTGCCAAGCAGACTCACCGGATGATAGATCTCGTAGATCAGACTATCGATCACCTGCTCAGGACGCAGATTGTCCCACTGTTGCGAGTCCGGTCGGGTGGACGGATCACTCATGGTTCGGTCTCCTGGCAGTAGCGGTGAAACCAGGCTAGCGTGCGCCGCATATGATCGGCGCGATGATCCGGCTCGCCTGCGCGGGTGAGTTCGTGTCCCTCGCGGGGGTAGCGCACAAACTCGACCGTCTTCTTCTGACGGCGTAGGATGGCGAAGAGTTGCTCGGCCTCGCTGATCGGCACGCGGTAATCGTGTTCGCTGTGGAGAATGAGCAGAGGCGTGTTGATTTTATGGGCGTGGGCGAGGGGCGAGTGATCCCACAGCTCCTCGTAGAGATCCCAGGGGTAGCCGCTAAACTCGATCTCGATCAGCTCGTGGGCGTCGCTGGTGCTATGCTCGGTGAGCAGGTTGTACACGCCGCGAGCGGACACCGCGCAGCGGAAGCGGTCGCTGTGGCTGATCAGCCAGGTGGTCATATAGCCGCCGTAGGAGCCGCCGGTCACCGCGATGCGCTGCTGGTCCACAGAGCCACGGGCAATCAGGGCGTCCACCCCCGCGAGAATATCGTTTTGATCAGCCTCGCCCCAGTTCCCGTGGATGGCGTCGCGCCACTGCTCGCCGTAGCCATTGCTGCCGCGTGGGTTGCAGAAGAAGCAGATGTAACCGGCGGCGGCGGTAGCCTGCCACTCGTGCCACATCGAGCGCGAGCCCGGCCCCCACATCGCGTGCGGCCCCCCGTGGATATGGACGGCCAGCGGGTACTGCGCCGCCGGGTCAAAGCCGGGAGGGTAGAGGATCCAACCCTGCACTTCGGCACCGTCAGGGGCGTTGTAGATCATCTCCTCGGTGGGGACAACAATGCGGGCGGCAAGGAGATCCTGGTTAATGCCGGTGATCTGACGCTCGCTGCCGTCAGGCGCACGCACAAACAGGTCGCAGGGGTTGTCGGGGGTACCAGCGATGAAGGCGATAGTGCCGTCTTGAGCAACAGAGAAATCGCTCACAATGCAGGTTCCAGGCACCAGCGTCGCACCGTTACGATAAGTAGGCGTGCCGGGCAGCCCAATTGCGTAGATATGGGCATTACCGCGCCAGCCGGCCTGGAAGAACACGCCCTGACCGTCGGGCTGCCAGGAGAACTGCTCAATATCGAGGTCGGAGTGAGCGGTGAGTTCGTGGGGTTCGCCCCCGGCAACAGGAATAATCGCGACCCGGTTGCCCTCGGCGAGCAGGCGATCCTCGCGTAGGCGGAGGAACGCAATCTGCGTGCCGTCAGGTGAGGGCTGCGGATTAAAGCACGAGTGGCCAGCCTTGGTGAGCGTCTGCGGCGCACCGCCATCGACCGGGACGCGCAGCACATCGTAGTAGGCGAAAAGCGAGTCGGCCTCAGGGTCGCGGGTGGCCGTTGTGAGCAGACTAGATCCATCATGCATCCACGTCGGCGGGGCGTAGTGTAGGTCGCCGTGGGTGATGCGGCGCGCAGCGGCGGGCTGATCGACATCGCCCTCGGGCACATCCACAAGGTAGATGTGGCGGCGGCGGTCATCAAAGAAACTCGTGCCGCTACGATAGGGCAGCTTTGTCACCACACGCGGGTCGTGGCGCAGTTCCTCATCGTGGGCGCGCTGATCTTTGGAGCGTTTGGCCGCCCAGGCGTCGGCGGGGGCGGGCGGGATCTCGCCAGAATCCTCGCGATGGCGCTCCTCCTGGTTGACGGGGGAGAGACAAGCGATCATACGACCGTCGGGACTCCATATCGGGTCGCTGGCACCGTTCGGCAGGGATGTAAGCTGCTGAGCCTCACCGCCACCGATGCTGATCACATAGATCTGGCCGCTCTCGTCATCGCGTGCGGAAACAAAGGCAAGTCGGCGACCGTCGGGGCTCCAGCGGGGCTGGTGATCCTTGCGGCCCGAGCTAAAGCGGCGGGCAGGGCCTCCGCCGGTTGGCACCAGGTAGATCGTACGTCCGTAGCTATTAGCCGCCCGATCAGCCGTAACCTTGACGAAGGCCACACGGCCACCATCTGGACTGATCCGCACGTCTTCGAGCCAGGCGAGATCATAAAGATCTTCGACCGTGATGAGTGTTTGGTTGATGGTCACAGGTTATCCCAGGTTCAGCGTTGCGGATGATACGCCGGGGCGACAATGATCCATGTATCTACGCACATTGTAACACACTGAACTGCGACTGCGGGAGCGGGAAGTTGCCTCTGCCCGAGTCCTTCATACGCCTCTGCGGTAAAAAAAACGGCTCTAAATCGATCATATCATCAGGTAAACTGCATTTAAACGTAGTAATTTCACACGAAACCCACAAGATGGTCGTGAATAAGCTTGACAATGCACTTAAGATGATTTATACTCTACCGTATTAAAGCTCTATCGGCATTCAATACAATGTGTTAACGCGGTACGCGTTAAAATCGGCGCACAGACAACCATAGTTGCGTCGATGCGGTTGTGCTGTTCTCAACTTGTACGCATGATCAAATGAAGAGGAGTACTCGACAATGTCTGCCAATGGCTCGTTTTCTGAGAAACTGCCGCTCTCGGTGTTGCTCTTTCACGCTGCGATGAATCGTGATCAATCGATTAGCGATTTTGCCGAGGCTCTTGGAGTTGGTCCCATCTCGCTGCGCCAGTTCATCCTAGGTAAAACCCAGCGCCCCCGCCAGAAGACGATTGACCTCATCGGTGATGCGCTGGGCATCTCGTCCGATGAGGTGCGCCGACGCATGGATCTGCTGCCCGAAGCGGCACCAAAATTTTGCGATTGGCTGGACGCACAGCTTGAGGGGCACTTCTCACGCGCCAAGCTCACCCGCGAGACGAAGATCAGCGACGGGGCGCTGCGCAACTATTTGAGCGGCCAGACACTGCCGGACTCGGATCAGGCCCGGCGCTTGGTCGAGGCCCTCGGTGTGGACGCGCTCCAGTTGGCGAGCTTGATCGTGTCAAACCAGGTGGCCGAGAGCGGCGGTGGTTTCGCTGAGCCTGAGGCTGCGACGGAGCCAGTCGTCCGGTCAGTGAGCGTCACAGCGGTCACTGGGGGTGTGGTCATCCCCCCGGTAATCGCCGAGGTTCTGGCATCCCCCATCGCCGCACCTGTCATCCCGACACCCAGCAGCTCCGATGAGGATCATGTACTCGCGCTCTGGCGACGCCTGCACCCCCAGGGTCGCCGGGCGACGGTGCAGTATATCGCTACCCTGCTCGCCGAAGGGTGATCGTTTTGTTACGCATGTTTCAAAATGGGCACATTCAGCGAGGAGGCGAGGAGGCGAGGAGGCGAGGAGGCGAGGAGGCGAGGAGGCGAGGAGGCGAGGAGGCGAGGAGGCGAGGAGGCGAGGAGGAGCGCCTCACCGCGTCATCGTTTCGTCGCTGAATTGTCACGCTGGTTTGAAACA
>CAIRFY010000289.1 GCA_903877945.1 uncultured Oscillochloris sp.
AAAAAGAGCTGATTCACCACGGCATAGTACATGCCGTTAAAGACCCATCCGAAGGTCAGCATCGGCACCACTGTGTACGCCTGCTGATACTGGGGCGAGGCCATCAGGGCCAAGATTTCGCGTGCCAGCAGCGAGAGCGCCAGCCCAGCAAAGAAGGTGGCAGTCAGATAGTACGTTGTCAGCCGTGCAAGAATACCGTCTGCATCCCGCCCTTTCTCCTTTGCGGTCGCCATAAAGAAGGGAACCCATGCGGCATTGTACGACGAGGTCGCCACATTCATTACATCGCTCAGCTTCGATCCCAGCGAGTAGACCCCAACCGACGAGAGGCCGGTATAGCGGTTCAGAAACAGCCGGTCAATGGCGATTAAGATCCATCCCGAGAGCGCGTGCGGGATCAGCGGTAGCCCAAACCGGATCGATGTCTGTAATAGCTTGAGGTCAAAGCGTGGAACAAGCAGATCTCGTAGGAGGACAAGTGCGAGGAGGGAGAATCCGACCGACGTCATAAAACGCGCCCAGGTGTTCCCCAGGGCACCATCACCACGGACGACGACGAAATAGATGACCAGCAGCAGGTTGATGACGAAGTAGAGAAGGTTGATCAGGGCACCCTTCGCGGCCTGCTCGCGAACCTGATAGATGCTCTGTATGATCGAGAAGATCATCTCACAGAAGGCGATGCCAAGGGCGAGGTAGACATATGGGCTAAAGGGTATTCCCTCTAACAGGGGTTGGAGCACGGGCTTGCCGAGGAGTACGATCACGCCCATCAGCAGGAGCGAGTAGGGGATGAGGAACAGGATGATCGTGCTGACATACGTCTTGAGCTGCTCCGTGTTCTGGTGATAGTCGAAGTAGAATGTTCCTAGGGCTCCGCGTAGCCCAAGCTGCATGAAGATCGAGAAAATTGACACGAGGGCCGTGACGATGGTGATAATGCCATAGTCCCCAGGAACCAGCACCCGCGTATAGAGCGGGATCAGGAAGAATCCGATCGCGCTGGTGAGAATCTGGCCCAAGAAGTAGAGCGAGCTATTTTTGCCTATCCGCCGGATGTTAGCCAGCATTATCGGTCACCGTGGCGCTGTGACGCCGTCACTAGGCGGATCACTCGCTGTTGCTCGGCATCGGTCAGGTTGACCGAGCAGGGCAGGCTGAGTCCGTCACGGTTCAACTGCTCGGCCACATCACAGGTTGGTGCGGCAATACCAGCATAGGCCGGGCTGCGGTGGATCGGCTGCCACAGGGGGCGCGTCTGGATGCCGACTTGCCCCAACTGGCGCAGCAATGCCCGACTGTCCATCCCATACTGTAGGGGATCAACCATAATGGTGTACATCCAATAGACGCTTGTCGCCCACGACGCCTCGCGCATGCAGGTGATTCCCGCAACCTTCCCCAGCGCCTCCGCGTAGCGCGCCGCAATATGACGCTTGGCCGTGATGTACTGCTCAATCTGCTCAAGTTGCGCACACCCCAGGGCGGCCTGGATATTGGTCAGGCGGTAGTTATAGCCGACCTCTCCGTGGATGAACTCGACCGCATCGTCTTTGGCCTGGGTTGTGAGGTAGCGCACCCGGCGCGCCAGCGCCTCGTCATCCGTCACCACCATGCCGCCGCCGCCCGTGGTAATGAGCTTGTTGCCATTGAAGCTGAAGCAGCCGAGCGTCCCCATCGTGCCGACCTTGCGCCCCCGGTAGTTGGCCCCCAGGCTCTCGGTCGCATCCTCGATGATCGGTAGCGCAAAGCGTGCGGCAAGATCGCTGATCGGGTTCATATCTACCGGGTGGCCTAGGATATGCACGGGCAGGATCGCCCGCACGCGCCGCCCCGTCGTGCGGTTGTAGAGCGCTCCGTCGCGCCACTGACAGCTCTGGGTCAGGAAATCCTCGATCCGCTGTACATCCATCTGCCAGTAGTCCGGCTCGGCGTCAATGAAGACTGGCCACGCGCCCAGGTAGCGGATGGCGTTCACTGGCGCAATAAACGTCAGGGTCGAGACAAGGACCTCATCATCTGTCGCCACCCCGGCGACCTGGAGCGCAACATGGAGAGCTGCGGTACCGCTGGTGGTCGCAACGGCGTACGTTGCCCCAACATAGTCCGCGAGATTCTGCTCGAAACGATCAACAAATGCCCCGACCGACGAGACCCATCCGGTATCAAGGCACGCTTTGAGGTACTGCCACTCGTTGCCCTGGATCGCTGGGATGCACAGGGGGATACCGTTTTGCGGTTCGTGAGCATCTCGCTCAGCGGATGTAGACACCGGGACGATACCTCTCTAGATGCTGACGCATCCATTCCAGCGTATGCCCTAACCCTTCCTCTAAGCTCACCGTCGGCTCCCAGCCGAGCAGCCTACGGGCCAGCGTACTATCGGCGAGCAAACGTTCAACCTCGCTCTTCTCGGGGCGGAGGCGCTGCTCTTCGCTCTGGATGCTGATCGTGCGCCCGACCAACCGGGCGATAAGCTGCGCAAGGTCGCCCATCGCAATCTCGCGGCCAGATCCAAGATTCAGCGTCTGTCCAATCGCCGCTGGCGCTGTTGCCGCGAGCAGAAAGCCGGAGACGGTGTTGGCGACATAGTTGAGGTCGCGGGTTGGGCTCAGGTTCCCCATCTGCACAACATCGCCCACAAGACACTGGGTCATAATGGTTGGGATCACTGCCCGCGCCGACTGGCGCGGCCCGAAGGTGTTGAACGGGCGCACTGTTACCACCGGCAGATCAAACGAGCGATGGAATGCCTCAGCCAGCTTATCGGCACCGATCTTGCTGGCCGAGTAGGGCGACTGGCCTTGCAGCGGGTGATCTTCGTTGATGGGCACGTAGCGTGCCGTCCCGTAGACCTCACTGGTTGATGTATGCACAACCCGCCTGGTTCCCAGGTCGCGGGCCGCCTGGAGGACGTTGAGCGTACCCTCGATATTTGTCCGCACATACGAGGCCGGTACTTTGTACGAGTAGGGGATGGCGATCAGCGCGGCGAGGTGGAAGACCACATCAACGCCGCGCACCGCCTGGCGCACGCTATCGCCGTCGCAGATGTCACCGACCAGGATCTCAGCATCTTCTCGTGCGGGCGAGCTATCGAGCCAGCCCCACGTGCCGAGGGCATTGTAATGCACGAGTGCGCGCACTCGTGCGCCAGCCTCAACCAGCCGCTCCGTCAGATGGCTGCCGATAAAACCGCCTGCGCCCGTTACTAACACTCGTCGCTCTTGCCAGTTCATAGGTTGGCTTTCGCTTGCGCAGCCTGCACCTGCGCATGATCGGCGCGCACTCCTGTTGTATTGGTGCGCTCAGATGGCTGCGTGCTACAGTTGGCGGAACCCGCGAAAATTCGTATTCCCCCCAAGATACAGGTCGGCGGCCTCGTTGATCACCGCCTCTGCCTTTTTGCGAAAGTAGTTCTGGATCAGGCGCGAGTTGGCCTCGTACAGCGCGCGGTGGAACTCTTCATCGGTCATATCGGTGAAGTTGACGCTGAGCAGATCTGAGTTCAGATGTTTCCGCTCATAGAAATCCTCACAGTCGCGTAGCAACCCATGCTCGATCGCGTAGTCATACAGCGGCGAGCCAGGGTAGGGAGTGACCGGTCGAATCGTCCGCATCTGCGCGCCATCATCGTACTTGAGCAGAAACTCGACCCCCTTGTTCAGGGTCTCACGGTTCTCGCCGATATTGCCGAAGATGATATTAAAGCCTGGGCTGATACCGGCCGCCAGGGTCGCCTCTATCCCACGGATGATAACATCAGTTGTCAGCGCCTTACGCATGTTCTTGAGGATCTGGTCATCCATCGCCTCAATGCCATAGTTGATGAAGACACAGCCTGCCCGCCGCATAAGCGCGAGCAGATCAGGCTTCGCATAGTTGAGCCGACCGTTACAGTCCCACTTGAGCTGGATTCCAGAACGAAGAAACGCCTCGCACAGCTCGGTCGTACGCTGGACTGACGACATCAGCAGCTCATCGCCGAACATGACGCTCGTGATGCCATAGTTGGCCTGGAGGAACCGGATCTCCTCAATAATGCTGTCAACGCTGCGGGGGCGAAAGCCGCTATCCATGCGGTAGCAAAAGTTGCACTGGAAGGTGCAGCCACGCCCGGAGAGCATTGGGATGGTAAAGTCAGTGCTCGCCGCGTGCGGCATGCGCAGCAGACGGTAATAGTCCATCGGAAAAAGCTCATAGGCGGGGATCGGGATTGAGTCAACGTCGGTGATCAGCGGCCGGCGCTCATTTACGATGACCTGATCGTCCTGACGCCAGGCGATCCCCGCTACCTGTGCCAAGCGCGCTGGGGTTCCCAGCGCGTCGAGCAGTTCCAGCACGGTGGCCTCACCCTCGCCAAGCACCACCACATCGGCCCCCGTCTTTCGTAAGAAGTAGGCTGGTTCAGGGGCCGGGCCATGGCCACCGATCACAAACGCGGGCCGGTTGCGCGCAGCATTGATTGCCGTCGCAATCGAGAGCAGCTTCCGATACTGGTAGTAGCCGCCAACCACGCTCACACCGACCATATCGAAGTGATGTGCATCGAGATACGCGGTCAGGTGCGCCTCGGGATAGTGCTCCTTATCCTGTGAGTAGATCGTGACCTTGTGGCCTGCGCGTTGAAGCACTGCCGCAATATATGCTAAGCCCTGAGGGAACCAGTGAATATAGGAACCATTGTCATAGACAACCAGCAGGATCTGCATCGCGGACTCCTTTCGCCATACATATGGTCACAGGTTGGCCTTTGTTTGCTGGGCATGCTCCTGTGCCTGCGCATAGTCGGCGTGCTGGCCAATATCGAGCCAGTACTCGATAATCGGGAAGCTGACCACGGGCTGGCCCATATCGAGCAGGAGCTGGATCAGATCCGTCATGTCGAAGCGCTGATCCGCCGGGATATGCTGGTGGACTCCTGGCTCCAGCAGGTAGATGCCCGCGTTGACGAAGAAGCTCAGGCGCGGCTTCTCTTTGATCCCGCTGACAAAGGTGCCGCTGCTCTCAATGACACCATAGGGCACGCTCATCTCGAACTTCCGCACACCAACGGTCAGGGCCGCCTGATGCTCCTGATGATAGGCGTGCATCGCACGGAAGTCTACATCAGTCATGATGTCGCCATTAATGACAAGCAACGTCTCCTGCGGCTGCGGGAGGAGCGCCAGCGCTCCAGCGGTTCCGCGTGGGAAATCCTCTGCCACATAGCTCAGGTCAACACCAAAGGTGTGACCATCGCCAAAGTGCTCAACGATCTTCTCGCCCATATAACAGGTCGCGATGCTAACCTGTCGGATGCCAGCGTGGCGCAGTTTTTCGACCGTGCGCTCCATCAGCGGGCGGTCGCCGATAGGCAGCATGGGCTTTGGCATCGTCTCAGTCAAGGGGCGCAGGCGCATCCCTAGCCCCCCGGCCATAATCACGGCTTGCAGCGGGGGCGTATGATTTGGCATCAAATCATCGAGCATCACCAAATCGACGATGTGCCTGTCACCGTTTAACAACGGCATCTGGCGCACTCGGCGCTCCTGCATCAGGCGCAGAAGGTTGACCCGATCGGTGCCAACAGGTGCGGTGACAGGTGGGCCGGCACGCTCGATCAGGAGAACCTTTACCGGCTCTTCGATCACAGTTCCTGCCAGAATTGCGCGCCGGATGTCGCCGTCAGTTATGGTGCCCAGTAGCCGCCGTTCGGCATCAACAACCAGCACGATACCCTTCTCGTTACGGTCGATGAGGGAGAGCGCCTCGCGGATCGGTTGATCCGGTGTGATACAGAGGTACTGTAGTTGTGCGCCTGTCATGGACGACCCCCCGGTTGAGTCTCTAGTCCTGCACCATATGCCGAAGCTTCCATGTGTCCCCAGCCTTTTCCCATAGATGCGGAGATCGGAAGCTGTCACACAAAGCCATGAACGCCTCGGGGTCCATGTCAATGTACTCCATCACATCACGGAAGTAGTGCGCGGGGAACTCACCGTCGAAGCGGCGCACGAGCGCCACCCCCTCCTCACGGGATAGATGGTTGTTACGAATTTCCTGCGCGGCATCGTAGGATGCGCGGCCCAGGCCAAACTTGATGTAGGTTGTGTAGTAGTGCAAGTCGTCGATCTTATCGTCGATACTGTTGTACTTGCTATAGGTGCCCTCGCTACGGAATGGGCGCGCTTGGAAATCGGTATGCTCCACAGCGTAGTAGTACGCCTCTTGTGGCGTCCACTTGATATAGTAGCCCAGGTAGCGGACATCAATGCTTGCCTGATCGAGCAGTCGGTAGTCGGCTGGCAGGTACGCTGCCAGATCATTGAGCGATAGGCCGTATTGCGCTTTCAGCTCAGGGATCGCCACCCCGCCCAGGTAGATCTCCGCCAGATTCTGCATGGTGTAGTATGACTTATCCCGCAGCGAGGATTGTGTCTCAGCGATGGGGTTGCCGTACTCTGCCTCCGGCTCACCATAGAAGACGAGGGGGATGTTATAGTGCGCGGCGATCTTTGGGGCCAAGTTCTTCTGGCCGAGAATGAAGGTTTGGAACGGGTGCAGCAGGTTGGTGATCGAGAGCTTCGTCAGAATCTTGTGTACTCGGCCACTCGGCTTAAAGGTGATATTGTCGAACCCGCCAATCTCAAGCCAGTTACGGTAGTTCTGGTAGCCGTAGTCGGTGTAGAGGGTTGGCGGCCAGGTGACCGTCAGCGGATGCATGCCGTACTTATATTTCAGGAGGTGTGCGGCATAGACGCTGTCTTTGCCCCCGCTGCCTGGGACAACGCAGTCATAGCCGCCATCCTCGCGCCGAAAGCGATCAAGCAACTGGTGTAGTTCACGTTCGCGCTGCTCCCAGTCAATGTGCGGCTTATTCTCCGCATAGCGGCAGGCATCACAGATGCCATCCTCACCGATATGCAGGGTCGGCGTCTTACGGTTCGGCGTGTGCTTGAACTCCGGGTAGGAAGAAGGCCGCTGGTTCGACATCACACAGCGCTTGCAGAACCGAACATCAGCAGGGAGTCCAAAATATGTTTCGGTCACATCAGACATAGGGAAGCTCCTTTAGCGCTTGCGCTCTGAAATAATGCCAGCCAAGGTGCGATAGATCTGAATCCCTCGCTCCCCGCTACGCTCAGGGTGAAACTGGAATGCAAAGATATTTCCTCTACGCAGCGCCGAGCAGAACTCGACATCCCCGTAACGTGAGGTTGCGAGCACAACAGTAGCATCGTCTGGCTTGGCGTAGAACGAATGGACGAAGTACATGAAGCTGCCATCGGGAAGCCCGGCGAGGGGAGAACCCACCCAGGGATCACGGAGTGGTTCCTGGGTGCCACCAGCCTGGTTTGGTTTGAAGATTCGATTCCAGCCCACCTGGGGTACTTTCAGCACACCGGATGGATCGTGCGGCTGCGCGAAACGCACCACTGAGCCCGCGAAGATGCCGAGGCCCTGATGGTGTCCAAACTCATAGCTCTCACTCATCAACAACTGGAGTCCCAGACAGACGCCGATCAAGATCTGGTCACTGGCGGCGATCTCACGCAGCAAGGTAACGAGGCCGAGGCGATGGAGCGCCGTCACGGCATCGCCGAACGCGCCCACGCCCGGTAGGATCACCGCATCGGCTGCCTGAATGACCTGATGCGACGCGGTAATGCTGGCCTGCATACCAACGTATTCGCATGCGCGCTGGACGCTGAACAAGTTGCCTAGGCCATAGTCCACAACTGCGACAGTAAGCGGTGCAGCCATTGGTGACTCCTGCTACTCAGTGCGACAGGCGATGCTATGGCGCTGGAGGAATGCTTTGATCTCGGGTAGGCGCACATCCTGAAGCATTGAGGAGTTCTGTCCATTGCGCAAAAACTCAGTGTTGCCCTCTTGATGGAACTCGCCGCCAGCACCTGCGCCGGTCCGCACAGCGCTGTAATGCAGGAGCGAGGCAATCGCGACGGCATCGGCCTTACCCTCCGTGATAACCGCCTGAATATGATCAAGCTGTCCGGCCCCGCCAGCGGCGATAACCGGCACTGGCACTGCCGTGGCAATCATGCGAGTCAGCTCAAGATCAAACCCGCGCCCGGTACCTTCGCGGTTGATTGATGTGACGATAAGCTCGCCTGCGCCAAGCTCCACAGCCTGCAGCGCCCACGACACGGCGTCGATCCCTGTACGTTGGCGTCCATAGTCCACATATGCCTCATAGCTGCCGTCCGGCTTCCGAATAGCCTCGATTGAGACAACGATGGTTGACGAGCCAAAGCACTGGGACGCCTCACGGATCAACTGCGGGCGCTGGATGGCTGCGGTGTTGATCGAGACCTTATCCGCGCCGGCCCGCAGCACCGCCCGAATGTCATCAACGCTCCGCAGCCCGCCGCCGACCGTCAGCGGGATAAAAATCTCACGCGAGGTTCGCTCGACAATGTCAAGCAGGCTGTTGCGCCCGTACAGGCTGGCCACCACATCCATATACATCAGCTCGTCGGCACCCTGCTCGTAGTAGTAGCGTGCGAACTGCTCGGGCTTGCCTAGGACGCGAAGCCCCTCGAAGTGAATGCCCTTGACCAAGTTCGGCCCTTTAATATCGAGCCGGGGAATAATACGCATACTCAATGGCCCACCTCTTCTCCGTAAGGCACATGAGAGGCATCATGAGTCCTGCGAATGGGTCTGGCTGGCACCCCGGCAACAACCGTGTACGGTGGCACCTCGTGGACGACGACCGCACCAGCGCCAATGACTGCCCCCTCGCCAATGGTAAGACCCTGGCGCACGACGGCACCCGCCCCAACACATGCGCCTGCACCAACGCACACACCTCCAGTCAGGGCCGCTCTGGTGGCGATGTGGACGTGATTACCAATAACGCAGTCGTGTTCTACGATTGCACCACAGTTGATGATGACATTTTTGCCGAGCTGTGCTCCAGCGTTGACGATCCCACCGGCCATAATTTGCACGCCTGCGCCAATGCTTGCTCGCGGCGAGCAGAAGGCTCGCGGGTGGACGACGACGAGCGGTGGCAGATACGCGACAGCGAGGTGAAAGAGGTTCTGGCGCACACGATTACTGTCTGTTGAGCCAACGCCGATCAGAAAACAATCAGCGCCGAGATCTGACAACTCAGAGAGCATACCATCGTTACCGATAATCGGTATGCCAAACACGTAGCTGCCGTGGCGCTGCGGATCTGGATCAAGGAGGGCCCAGGGTGGTGTGCCGATCTGCTCCATGCAATCAATGAGGCTGCGGGCATGCCCGCCGCTGCCCAGGATCACGCACCGTGAATATGCGCTGTGACTCATTGGTCGTGGACCTCCGCGCCAGTGAGTGGCACTGCACTCGTCAGATCATAGAAGTGTTTGGTGATCAGTCGCTGATCCAGAGCCACAGTCTTGAGCCGCTCGACGATGCGCTGGCCCGCGTTACCATCCCCGTAAGGGTTTTCCATCCCTACGAGTGCATCACGAAATGAGGGTCGTAGCGCTTGGGCAATCCCATGGCGAATTTCTGCGCAGGTGTAGCCGACATCAATGATATTGGGGGCGCGGGCGCGCCCTTTCTGCCGTGTGCCAATGTTTACCACCGGCAATTTGAATGAGGGAGCCTCAATGATTCCGCTTGATGAGTTACCGACCATCGCTGCCGCGTGAGTCATCAGACTAAGGTAGCCCTCGGTTCCCACATTTGCCACGACGTGGGCCATAGGATGGCTCGCGCAAAACTGTGTGATCATCTGGGTCACCAGGTGGCCGCCCGAGTCTGCATTTGGTGCGGTGAAGATAACCGAGAGTCTCGTCTGGTCTAGCGCCTGGAGCAGTTCGCCAACCTGCCATCCTGTGTCTTCGTACTCAAGCGTGACCGGATGGTATGTCACCAGAAGCGGAGGCTGTGCCAGGCTCAGCCCGAGCCGATCACCAAGTTCATCTTTACCCAGCGGAACAAACGTCTTGATATAATCCAGACTAGGAGCACCCGAGACCAGAACTCGCCAGGGCTCCTCGCCAAGCTGGATCACGCGGCGGCGATACGCTTCCATTGCGACAAAGTGCAGGTGGCTAAGCTTGGTGATCGAGTGGCGCAGCGCATCGTCAATCGCTCCGGCAGTGATTTCGCCGCCATGAATATGGGCAACTGGCATCCTGAAGGGCAAGGCTGCCAGGGTTGCTGCATACATCTCGAAGCGATCACCAAGGACAAGCAGGAGGTCTGGCCGTACCCGCGCATAGCTCTGTGCGAACCCGATGAGTCCTAGCCCCATTGAGAGAGCGGTACCCGTTGGTGTGTCTGACGCCAGCACCATCTCAATCTGCTCAGCAATTGTAAAGCCATCAGACTCAATCACAGAGCGCGTAAGGCCAAGCTCAGGGACGAGATGAGATCCGGCGACGATCAGCCGCAGACAGAGATCGGGATCCGCCTGGATCGCACGCAGCACCGGCAGATAGATGCCGTAATCAGAGCGGGCCACCGTGATGACGGTGATCGTTCTCACGACAACATCTCCAGCCTTAGCAATGTACCACGGGCAATTGGCTCGCGGGTTGTACGGCCAAGCACGGCCGCATACATTGAGGGAAGGATGCCGCCGCCCGGCCGCTTGATGGCGATCATCGCATCTGTTAAGCGCACACCCGCCGGAATATCCTGTTCGGCCACAAGGCTCCGTCGAGCCGCTCGTGCAGTGTCTGCCTCGCTATCCGCAGGTATCTTGTGCCCATGTCCCAGGGCCGCCTCGACCTGACGAATCTCACGCACAAGCGTGTTCAGCTCATGGGGTTCCAGGGACATTCTATGGTCAGGGCCAGGCAGGTTGCGATCGAGGGTGATGTGTTTCTCGATAATACATGCGCCCAAGGCCACGGCTGCCAGAGTCACCGCCGTGCCTAACGTGTGATCCGAAAAGCCAATTGGGACGCCAAAGGCGGCGCTCATTGTTGCCATTGCCCGAAGATTACACTCCTCTGGCGCCGCAGGGTAGCTGCTGACACAATGGAGCAGTGCGATGTCGTCGTTGCCTGAGTCGGTGATGGTCTGGAACGCGATATCCACTTCGCTCAGTCGAGCCATTCCTGTCGAGACAATCATTGGTCGGTGGAGACGGGCGACATGGGTTAGAAAGGGCAGATTTGTAAGTTCACCTGACGGAACCTTAAATACGGCCATGCCGAGTGTGGCCAGGAAATCAGCGCTCTCACGATCAAAGGGTGTGGACATGAACAGAATGTGTTGGGATGCGCAGTAGGCGTACAGAGCAGCAAAATCTTCCAGCGAAAGCTCCAGGTTTTGGAGCATCTCAAGCTGTGTCTCTGCAACGCCAGTGGCCTCGCGCTGGTAGGCCGCCTTTGGCGCGTGGGCAGTGACTAGGCTCTCTGCCTTAAAGGTCTGAAACTTCACAGCGTCAGCCCCGGCCTGCACCGCCGCATCAATGAGCACCTGCGCCTGCTGCAAACTGCCGTTATGGTTCACCCCGGCCTCCGCGATGATAAAACACGGTAGGCCAGGCCCGACGTGGTGTTTGTCAATATGCATCGATTTCCTGCCCATCACGCGCCCTGAGTATGAGATTTGCAAGATAAAGATCCCACGGTGTGTCGATATCGAGCGAACGCTCTTGCGGCATCACATAGGCGAATGTACGATCCGTGTAGAAGCTCTGACGATCAATCAGAACCTCACGACGGACAAGGTAGATCGCCCCGTTGAGCATATATGCGGGTGGCAGCCCTTGGCGAGCCATATACCCCTCCGTCCGGGGGGCAAACTCTTCAAGGCGGCCATCATCGGTGATCCGTCGAGCTAGGAATGGATGCGGGTGCGCCGGGCATACGCTCACAACGCTGTCGGCATGATGATCCCGAGCTATCTGTACGGCGCGCTCGATATCATCTGTGGCACGTAGGGGCGAAGTTGGTTGCAGCAGAAGAATATCGTCGTAGCGCTGAGAGTCGTGTTCGTCGATCCATGCCAGCGCGTGAAGCAGGACTGGCAGGTGGGGGGATGTGTCAGATGCGAGGAGCGCTGGTCGTAGAAACGGCACTTCGGCACCCCACTGCCGGGAAACTGCAGCAATCTCCGCATCATCGGTTGATACAATGACCCGGCTGACCGCCTTGGATCTCAAGGCGGCCTCGATGGTCCACGCGATCAACGGCTTACCGGCCAGATCCGCAATGTTCTTTCCTGGAATTCCCTTTGATCCCCCACGGGCGGTTATGACT
Organism: uncultured Oscillochloris sp.; assembly: GCA_903877945.1. Lineage (GTDB taxonomy): Bacteria > Chloroflexota > Chloroflexia > Chloroflexales > Chloroflexaceae > Oscillochloris. The sequence goes on from CAIRFY010000289.1 coordinate 12,219, forward strand.
GCCAGAACACGGTTTGTCATGACACTTCCTCGCCACAGGCTACCGGTACTGCTACGTCTACCCCATCACCTCTACGCACCGCCCTGCCACCTAGGTGCGCGCCCCGACAACGGTGACGATCTTCACTGGCTATCCTCGCTCCTATCGGCCAGAGCAGCAACAACCCGCTCAATTTGATCCGCACGCAGCTCGGGGTAGATCGGCAGGGCCAGGGTCTCGCGGGCGGCGGACTCGCTCTCCGGCAGGTCGCCCGTGCGGTACCCGAGATCGGCGAAGCACTCCTGGAGGTGCAGCGGCACCGGGTAGTAGACCTCGTGGCCGATGGCGTGCGCCCTCAGGCGGGCCATCAGCGGGTCGCGCTGACTCGTCCGCACGACGAACTGGTTGTAGATGTGCCGTCCGTCGGGCCGCTCGGCGGGTGCGGCGACCGGGTCGCCCGCCGCAGCCAGGAGCCGCCGGTAGAGGGCTGCGTTGCGCTGGCGACCGACGATCCAGCCGTCGAGGTGCCTCAGCTTGACGCGCAGCACCGCCGCCTGGAGCGCATCCAGGCGGAAGTTGCCGCCGATGAACTGGTGGTGGTACTTGGGCCGTGCCCCGTGGCCGCGCAGCAGGGCCAGCCGGTCGGCCAGGTTGGGGTCGTTGGTCGTCACCATGCCGCCGTCGCCAAAGCCGCCGAGGTTCTTCGAGGGGAAGAAGCTGAAGCAGCCCATGTGGCCAACCGACCCGGCCCGCCGACCGCGCTGCTCTGCGCCGATGGCCTGGGCCGCATCTTCGATCACCACTAGGCCGTGGCGCACGGCGACGGCCATGATCTGCTCCATGTCGGCCATCTGGCCGTAGAGGTGGACGGGGATGATCGCGCGGGTGCGCGGCGTGATCGCCGCCGCGATCTGCGCCGGGTCGATGTTGTAGGTCTGCGGCTCGATATCGACAAAGACTGGCCGTGCGCCTAGCCGGGCGACCGCGCCAGCCGTGGCGAAAAACGAGTAGGCGGTGGTGATTACCTCATCGCCTGGCCGCACGTCAATCGCCATGAGCGCGACGAGCAGCGCGTCGGTGCCGGAGGAGACGCCCACGCCGTGGGCGCACTGCGTATATGCGGCCACCTCGCGCTCCAGGGCCTCGACCTCGGGGCCAAGGATGAAGTGCTGTGACTCGACGACGCGATCCATCGCGGCCTGGATCTCGCTGCGGATGGTGGCGTACTGGGCCTTCAGATCGAGCAGCGGCACGGGGGCGGCGCTCATTGGGAAACTCCAGTTGGCGGGAGCGGCTCACGCTCCGGCCAGTCAAGGCAGCACAGCCGCCCCGGCTCAACCTCGCGGTAGCGCCAGCCGCTCTCGGGGCAGATCAGCATTCCGCCCTGCTCCGACCGGGTCAGGCGGTGGCCGTGACGGCTCATCCAGCCTTTCTGCGCGGCGGGCACGCCGAGCATCAGCGCGTAGTCGGGCACATCGCCCCGGATCACGGCTCCCGCGCCGATAAACGCATAGCGCCCGATGGTCGCGCCGCACACAATCGTCGCGTTCGCCCCGATGGTCGCGCCGCGCCGGATGCGCGTGGGCTGGTACTGGCTCTGGCGCACGATCTGCGAGCGCGGGTTGATCACGTTGGTGAAGACGCAGGAGGGGCCGCAGAAGACATCGTCCTCTAGCTCAACGCCTGTGTAGAGCGAGACGTTGTTCTGGATTTTGCAGTTGCTGCCGATCCGCACGCCACCGGCGACCATCACATTCTGACCGAGGACACAGCGCTCGCCGATCTCCGCCTGCGCCATGATGTGGCAGAAGTGCCAGATCCGGGTGCCCGCGCCAATCGTGCAGGGTTGATCGATATAGGCGCTCTGGTGCGCGAAGTAGCTGGGCTCGCTCATGGTCGGACTTCCTGTTGGTCGCTACGTGCCTTTGAGAAAGGGCAACACCGCATAAGTAACGCTGTGAGGCATCCTGTCATTCTGAGCGAAGCGAAGAATCCCGGTCGGGACGCTTCGCTTCGCTCAGCGTGACAGCGTTACGTATGCTCTATTGCGAGAAATGGGTGGCGCAGGCCGTCATCTGCCGTTGCGACGGGCGTGTTGCGCAGGCGGTGAACCAGGCTGATTGACGGTCGGGCGTCATTAATGCCAAAGCCGCGCCCGGCGAGGATCTCCTCATACACACGTGTGTGTAGGTCTGTAAAGCCTTCGGTGAACTCGATCTCCTCGCCGTCAATCGTGATCGAGCGGTACGTCGTCTTTTTGCCGGGCTGCGGGGCAAACGGTAAATCGTTCACATCAACCGAGAGGAACCACGTGACCCGCGCACGCTCAAGCTCAAGGAACCCGGACATGCGGTGGGCGTCGGCGTAGTGGACGCGGCTCTCACCGGCCTCGCCAAACAGCCAGAGCAGCAGGTCGAAGAGGTGGATACCGATGTTGGTGGCGATACCGCCCGACTTGTCAGTCTGTCCTTTCCAAGAGGTGTGATACCAGAACCCGCGTGCGGTGACATAGGTCAGCACGACGTTGTGTTGCACATCGCGCACCTGCTGCCGCAGGCTCTCGCGGAGCTGCACAAGCTTCGGGTGGACGCGGAGCTGCAGGATGTTGTAGATCCGGCGTCCCGTCTCCTGCTCAAGCTCCTGAAGCGGCTCCAGATTCCACGGGTTGATCACCAGGGGCTTCTCACAGATTGCGTCGGCGCCCACACGTAGGGCGGCCCGACAGTGCGCGTCGTGCAGGTAGTTCGGGGAGCAGATGCTGAGGTAGTGTACGCGCTGCGCCTCTGCGCCCCGGCGCAGCTTCTCCAGGTGCCGGTCGAAGCGCTCGAACTCGGTGAAAAACCGAACATCGAAGGCGTACTGGTCAAGCATGCCCACCGAGTCTTTCGGGTCAACGGCGGCCACCAGCCGGTTGCCGGTCTCGTGGATGGCCTTCAGGTGTCGCGGCGCGATATAGCCGGCAACTCCTGTGATCGCGAAGTTCTTTGGCATCAGAGGCTCCTGGCTAGGCCGTCCGCTGCGACGTACGGACAACTGCCCAGTGATTCTTGCACTAATACCTTATCACATAACGAATCTCCCGCCGCTCAGCCCTCACCCCCCAGCCCCCTCTCCCTGAGCGGGAGAGGGGGGGCCGAGCGCATCCTGATGCAGAGATCACCCGGCGGCAGACTCCAGCAGATCACGTAACTGCCACGCCGCATGCGCGTAGCTAAACTGCTGGGCCTGCGCCAGCCCGGCTTGCACTAACCGCTCGCGCAGCGTCTGGTCGCCCGCAACCGCCCGCAGGTGACGGGCCAGGGTACCCACGTCGTCAGGGCTGAAGGTGAGGGCCGCGTCACCGACGACCTCCGGGAGCGAGGTGGCGTTCGAGCAGATCACCGGGCAGCCGCAGGCCATCGCCTCCAGGGGCGGGATGCCGAAGCCCTCGTAGCGCGAGGGGAAGACGAACGCCTCGGCCTGATTGTAGAGAGCCACCAGATCCTCCTTGGGCACGAGGCCCAACCGCCGCACCCGGCCCTCGATGCCGTAGCGGGCAATCACGTCGTCGTAAGGGGTCTCGATGTAGCCGCGCCCCGCCGTGATCACCAGGTCGTGCGGCAGGTCGTTGCTCGCTTGGCCAAAAGCTTCAACCAGCAAGCGTACGTTTTTTCGCGCCGAGAGGATGCCGGCGTAGAAGAAGAAGGGTCGCGCTAAGCCGTATTTTGCGCGCACCACAAGCGAATCGGCGGCGGCGATTGGTCGGTAGGATGGCCCCGCTGCCGGGTAGATCACGTGGATCTTCACAGGTGGGGTTCCGGTCAGCCGGACGATGTCGTTGGCCGTCCACTGGGAGATCGTGGCGATGCTGCGGGCCTTACGCAGCGACGGCGGGATGAAGGCGCGCATGTAGAGCGTGTCGGGCCAGGTGTACTCGCGCTGCGGGAACTCTGGCACTCGGAAGTAGAGCAGATCGTAGATGGTGAGTACCGCCGGTATGCGGCAGCCGAGAGAGATTACGTTATGTGGAAACCATACCACATCGGGGCGATCATTGCGCAGCCGCAGCGGCAGCGCGGTGTGATCCCAGAAAAACTTGTGCGGCGCCCGCAGCACAACCTCGGTGGCACGCGGGTGGCTCCCAACCAGGGCCGGGTCACTGTAGTAGATCGTGAAGCGGTGCGGGGTGTCCAGGGCCAGCAACTCACGCAGCAGCGCGCCGACATACTCGCGTACCCCGCCGAAGGGCAGGCTGAGTGCCCGTGCGGAGATGGCAATGTGCAGAGGTCGGGAGGCGATCATCTCGGTTGCTCCATCCACAACTCAAGCATCAGCAGCGCCCAGAGCTTCTTGCCGTGGTTGGCCCTGCCCGCCATATGTTCGCCCACCAGGGCAGCCACGGCGGCGGGGCGTAGCCACTCGCTCAGGGTTGGGTTTCCAAGTAGGCGCTCCTCGGCCCAGGCCCGTAGTTCGTTGCGCAGCCAGTAGCTCACCGGGATGCTGAAGCCCTGTTTGCCCCGTGCTGCCACCTGCGGCGGCAGCTTTTCGCCGAAGGCGGCCTTGAGCAGCCACTTGCTGCGCCGCCCGCGCACTTTGAAGCGTGCGGGCAGCCGGGCCGTCCACTCGACCCACGCGGCATCGAGGAAGGGCGCCCGCGCCTCCAGGGAATGGGCCATGCTCATGCGATCCGTCTTGGGTAGCAGGTCGCCAGACAGGTAGGTGATGTGGTCGGCGGCCAGGGTGCGGTCGAGCAGGCTGCTGGCCCGTGCGCCGTCGTAGGCGGCGGCCAGCCAATCGGCGCTGTCCACGTGGACTAGCTCGTCGCGCCAGCGGTCAGTGTAGAGGGCCAGCTTCTCGTCTTGGCTAAAGTAGGAACCCCAGCGCACGAGCGATGCCTTGTGGGTGACGGCGGAGAACTGGCCGAGCCGCTTGATGCCAGTGATCGGGTTGCGGTCCTCGGGGAGCCACCAGGGCTCGGGGACGAGGGCGGCGGCGGCGGGCACAAAGCCCTGGGTGATCCAGCCCGGCAAGGCGGCGTAGGGCCGCAGCCAGCCGTCCAGCACGTAGCGCCGGTAGCCCGCCAACGTCTCGTCGCCGCCGTCGCCGCTGAGGGCCACCGTGACGTGGCGGCGGGTCTGGCGGGCCAACTCGTAGAGCGGCAGGGCGGCCGGGTCGGCGAACGGCTCGTCTACGGCGGCGGACACGCCCTCGATCACACGCACGAGGTCGGCGGGACGAAAGGTGAACTCGTGGTGCTCCGTGCCGTAGCGATGGGCCACCTGGCGGGCGTAGCGGGTCTCGGAGAAGTGGCGCTCGTCGAAGCCAATTGAGAAGGTGCGTACCGGCTCGCGGGTGCGCTCGGCCATGAGGGCCACAATGATTGACGAGTCCATGCCGCCGCTGAGGAACGCGCCCAGGGGCACCTCGCTGACCAACTGGCGCTCGACGGCGGCGCTCAGCAGGGCGCGGGCCTGCTCAATCGCCTCGCCGTCGCTGATCTGGAGCTTTGGCTCGAAGGCCAGTTGCCACCAGCGATCCACCCTGGGCGGCGCGTCACCCTCCAGTACCAGCGTGTGCGCCGCCGGTAGCTGGCTGATCCCCGCGTAGATCGTCAGCGGGTCAGGCGTGTACTGGAGGGTCAGGTAGTGGTGCAGAGCCAGCGGATCAATCCGCCGTTCGACCCAGGGCGCGGCGAGCACAGCCTTGGCCTCGGAGCCCCAGACCAGGCCGTCCTCGGGGCTATACTGCCAGTAGAGCGGCTTCTCGCCCATGCGGTCGCGGGCGAGCAGCAGGCGGCGGCGCGGCGCGTCCCACACGGCGAAGGCAAACATGCCGTTGAGCCGGGGCAGCATGGCGTCGCCCCACTGCTCGTAGGCGTGGACAATCACCTCGGTATCGCTATCGGTGGCGAAGCGGTGGCCGTGGCGCAGCAGCTCGGCGCGCAGCTCGCGGAAGTTGTAGATCTCGCCGTTGAAGACAACGACAATGCTGCCATCTTCGTTAAAGATCGGCTGATCACCGCCGCTCAGGTCAATGATCGCCAGGCGGCGCATCGCCAGGCCCACCTGACCACGCAGGAAAAAGCCGTCGCTGTCCGGCCCACGGTGGCTGATGCGATTATTCATGCGCCGCAACAGGTCGGCATCGACCGGGCGACCGTTCGGATGCAGGATGCCGCAGATCCCGCACATAGCTTATACTCCACGTCTGCAAACGCGCTATAATGTGCGTATGGAAAGATCTTCACAACAGGAGCGTCGATGCGACAGTTCGCACTAACAACACAAGAAGGATTAACCTTCACCGATTACTTCAAGCTCAATATTGATATTGAGGAGGTATTAGCATATTTTGGCTACACATTTTCAAGCAATGAGTTAACATTACCACAAAACCCACAAGAAGTTCTCTGGTACGGAGACTTATATCAACGTATTCAAGCCAGTCTTCCATACATCAGTTTAACGAGTGAAGCGGCGCGGCGCGAGTTTCTCATCGCCCCGATCTTAATTGACCTCGCACGCTACAATCGGGTAAAAGTGAAAGTGGAGTTCCCGCTTGACGTAAGTAACCAGCTTCGCGGGACGATAGATTACTACATCCAAGCAAAGCATAATTTTCTTGTGATCGAGGCAAAAAACGCCGATCTTCAGCGCGGCTTTACGCAGCTATCCGCAGAACTGATGGCGCTCGACCAGTGGACGCAAGAGATAACCCCGACGCTCTATGGCGCTGTGTCCATCGGCAATGTGTGGCAGTTCGGAAAACTTGACCGGACAGAAAAACATATCACACAAGACCTTCACCTCTATCGGGTTCCTACGGATCTCCACGATCTGCTGCGCATCATCCTCGGGATATTAGGTGAAGACGGAAGCTAGGCCGCATAAAGCTCACGGAACATCGCCAAATACCGCTCAACCGCCGCATCCCAGGAGAAGCCCTGGGCGCGGGCGCGGGCGGCCTGGCCCATCCTGCGGGCCAGATCGCGGCGCTGGGCCAGGGCGTGCAGCCGCTGGGCCAGGGAGTCCACGTTGGCCCAGGGCACAATGTTCCCGCTCACACCCTCATCCACTAGTTCCTCGGCACCGCCAGTGCGGGTGACGACGGCTGGCAGCCCGGCGGCCATCGCCTCCAGGGTGGCCACACTCATACCTTCATTATACGAAGGCAGAACAAAGACGTGGGCGGCGGCGTAGTGGGCGGCGATCTGCTCACGCGGCACATAGCCTGTGAAGGTGACGCGGTCGGCCACGCCAAGGCGTCGGGCCAGGGTCTCGTTTGCCGCCCGTGCGTCGCCCTCGCCCACCAGTTCGAGGGTTATGTCACAGCCCTGATCAACCAGCCGACGCAGGGCGGCGATCAGGTGGTGCTGGCCCTTGCGCTCGATGAGGCGGGCCACGCAGATTACCCGCAGTGGGCCACCATCAGTAATGGCGGCCACCGTGAAGGCATTCAGATCAACACCGTTCGGCACCAGGTCAATCCGCATACCCGGTTGAACGGCCAGCATCATCTCGGCTTCGGCCCGACACTTCGCCACTAGGCGGGTCGCGCCGCGCCAGATCGCCTTGATCGTAGGCGTGAGCATAGGGTAGAGCGGGCCGTAGCGCCGCTCGAAGCCAGGGATGTCAGGGCCGCAGACGCGCAGGATGTAGGGCAGGCGGGCGAGTCGGCGCAAGGCCAGGGCCACCCCGCCAGCGGGCACCGCGCTCCAGGCAAAAACGAGGTCGTAGGGGCGGGCGCGGTGCAGACGCAGGGCGGTGGGCAGGGCCAGAGCGGCGTAGGTGAGCAACTCGCGGCTACTGGAGTGGTGGATATTGCGGTTGGCCACCGGCACCTTGAACAGACGCACCCGCTCAGCCAGACGTTCGCGCTCGGCCCGGTAGCCCAGGGCCGAGGTGACAAGATCGACCTCCAGATCCGGCACATTGGCAAGGCGTGCCAGGATTGCGCGGTTCACCGTGCCCGTCCCACCACCCAGAGGCGGGAATTCGTTGTTGAGCATCAAAATACGCATTAGTTAGTACCTGCGATGAGTGCCTGTCACGCCTCCACGCTCCACGACTGGACGCCGTGGTTGACGAAGGAGAAGGGCCGCACATGCACCCCGGCCTGGGTCAAGGCGCGCTCCAGATCGAGGCGGCGGTCGAAGGGGCAGGCGAAGACCATAAAGCCGCCGCCGCCCGCGCCGGTGATCTTGCCGCCCCACGCCCCGTGCTGACGGGCCATCGCGTAGACCTCGTCCACAATCGGTGGGGCGATGTACGGTGAGAACGCCTTCTTTACCTCCCACGCCTCGTGGAGCAGCCGCCCGAAGTCGGCGATGCGTAGTTGGCGCAGCAGGCGCGTGGCCTCGTCCACAAACGCCTTGGTCTCGTCGTGGAGCCGCAGGGTGTCGCCCTTGACTAGGCGCTGCACCTGGTCGGTCATCAGGTGGCGGGTGAGCAACTGACGGTCGCCGATATAGCCGATAATCAGGCAACTCTCCAGTTCCAGCAGGGCGGTTGGCTCGGTGATCACCGGCTCGACGATGACCCGATCCTGGCCGAAGTGGTAGAGGCACATACCGCCAAAGACAGCAGCGTATTGATCCTGGCGTCCACCGGGGATGCCCAGGTCAACCCGCTCGATACGGTAGGCCAACTCAGCGAGCTGGTGCGGGTCGTAGCTCTGACTGGCGATGGCGTAGAGCAGCTTGAGCATACTCACCACCAGGGCCGAGGAGGAGCCTAGCCCGCTGCCGGGGGGCGCGTCGCTGAACATGGTCAGCTTAAAGCCGGGCATCTCCTCCGAGCGCACCGACTGGAGCAGAGGCATCGCGTCGAGGACGGCCTGGGGCAGGCTGAGCTTGCCGTCCCACTCGCGCCCGCTCACCAGCTTGCTCACCTCCTGGAGATCGAGGGAGCGGATGGTGATACCGGGCTGGCTGCTGGGGGTGAGCATGCAGCGCACAAAGAGGTTAATCGTACAGTTGAGTACCTTGCCGCCATGCTCCTCGGCGTAGGGGCTCACATCCGTGCCGCCGCCAAAGAAGCCGATCCGCATCGGGGCACGGGCCTTGTGTATCTTCATCGAGCTGCCTCGCATGATTTTTTGTCAAAAGCGAGGCCAGTATAGCATAGGGGAAGAATCTACCTAGGGAAGCGGATCTTTTGGGCTGTTCCATCGCGAGCGACCTGTCACCCTGAGCGATTTGCAACAGCCCTGGGGACGAATCATCTGCCCAAGACGCTTGCGTCTTGGGCAGATGATTCGCCCCTACTTCACCACCCCCATATTCAGGGTGACATAGATCGCCAGCATGGCCATGCCATTCTGCATGGCATGGTAGCACACGCCAGGCCAGATCGAGCCGCTGCGCTCGCGCAGGAAGGCCAGGCAGAGGCCGACCACAAAGAGGCTGGGGATGAGCACGGGGATCATGTGGACTGCGGCAAAGATCGCGGCGTTGGCCACAACCGCCAGGGTGGCGGGGGCGCGCTGGCGCAGCAGCGGGTAGAGCATCCCGCGAAAAAATAACTCCTCAACAAAGGGCACCAGCACGGCGATTAGCAGCAGACCCGCCCCCAGTTCGCCTAGGCTCATAGCCTTGCCCCCGCTGATCGCGTTGACCTGCGGGTTGTCGAAGTTGCCAACGAGCATGGTCATCAGCTTGGTCACGGCGAGCAGCAGGCTCAGCCCAACGACGAAGAGCAGCGGCACCAGGGCGAAGTTGACCCAACTGGTGCCGCGCAGGCCCAGGGCGGCCCAGCCCGCCCGTCGCGCCCCAAACAGGTAGATCCCCAGCAGCAGGGCGAGGTAGAGGCCCACGCCGGACACATAGGCCACCGGCGAGAGTAGCCCGCTGCTCGGCGGCAAATTCAGCAGCGCCGCTACAGAACGCCCCGAGAACACCACCGCCGTCCCGCCAACCACAAACATGAGCAGGGCCAGCCCCAGATCGCGCCAGCCAAAGCCCGGCCCCTCGGGCACGATCAGTTCGTTTTGCATAGCATAGCCATTTCTTGAAATGCACTACCGCAGAAGTCATGCTGTGAGGCGTCCTGTCATTCTGAGCGAAGCGAAAAATCCCGGTCGGGACGCTTCGCTCAGCGTGACAGCGTTACTTATGCGCTACTGCCTAAAAATAATGACGCGGCGCGATTTCGCGCCGCGTCATTAGTATACCTTCAACGCCTCAGCGCCTCAGCCCTGCGTGTTCAGCGCCACCGGATTCGTCGCTTCGAACGCGGCGATCTCGGCGTCCTGTTGCATGATAAAGCCGAGTTGATCTACGCCGTTGATCAGACAGTGCTTGCTGAATCCATCTATCGGGAAGCCCACCCGCTGTCCATCCGGCAGCGTCACCGTCTGGCTGGCCAGATCAACCGTTACCTGGGTCTGCGGCTCTTCCTCGCAGAGGCTCACCAGATGGTAGTAGCTCTCCGTATCCACAATGATCGGCAGCAGGCCGATCTTGAGCGCGTTGCTCTTAAAAATGTCGGCGAAGGAAGGCGAGATCACCGCCTTAAAGCCATACGCCTGCAAAGCCCAGGGCGCGTGCTCGCGCGAACTGCCAGAGCCGAAATTGCGCCCGGCTACCAGCACGGTTGCCCCTGATGACTCTGTCCGGTTCAACACAAAATCTGGGTTCGGGGTGCCGTCGGCGTTGTAGCGCCAGGTCTCGAAAAGACCGTCGGCCAGGCCGTCCTTGTTTGTAACTTTTAAAAATCGGGCCGGAATGACTTGATCAGTGTCGATGTTCTCGATGGGAATGGCGACAGCTTTCCCCGAGAACGTGGTGATCGGGTCCATACATGCTCCTCATTGTAGCGTGGGCTTCCAGCCCGCCGATATGCCCCAGGCGCGCTGGAAGCCCGCGCTACCAAAAACCTGAAACCTGGTACCTGAACCCTTGTCTTAGATCAGTGTGCGCGGGTCGGTCACAACCCCCGTCACAGCGGCGGCGATAGCGGTCAGTGGGCTGGCCAGCAGGCTGCGCGAGCCCGGCCCCTGGCGGCCAACAAAATTTCTGTTGCTCGTGCTGACCGCGTACTTGCCGGGCGGCACGACATCGGAGTTCATGGCCAGGCAGGCCGAGCAACCCGCCTCGCGCCACTCGGCCCCGGCAGCCTTGAAGATCACGTCCAGCCCTTCAGCCTCAGCCTGCTGCTTCACCTGCTGGCTGCCCGGCACCACCATCACCCGCACGCCCTCGGCCACCGTGCGGCCCTTGAGCAGCCCCGCTGCCTGGCGCAGATCGCTGATTCGGCCATTGGTGCAACTGCCGATGAAGACCACGTCAATCGCGTGGCCGAGCAGCGGCTTGCCCGGCTCCAGGCCCATGTAGGCCAGGGCCTTGTCCAGGGCCATACGTGCGCTGGCGTCGCCCATCTCGTCCAAGGTCGGCACCGTCCCGGTGATCGGGATGCCCATGCCGGGGTTGGTGCCGTAGGTGATCATCGGTACAAGCTTGTCGGCGGACAGGTGCATCTCGTGGTCGAAGGTCGCGCCCTCGTCGCTGGGCAGGCCGCGCCAGCGGGCCAGGGCCGTCTCGAAGTCCGCGCCCTGCGGGGCAAAGGGCCGTCCAGCCACATACTCGAAAGTCGTCTCGTCGGGAGCGACCATGCCCGCCCGCGCACCGCCCTCGATGCTCATGTTGCAGATGGTCATGCGCTCCTCCATCGAGAGCGCCCGGATGGCCTCGCCCATGTACTCGAAGACGTAGCCGGTGCCGCCGCCCACGCCGTACTTGGCGATCAGGGCCAGAATAATATCCTTGGCGGTGACGCCCGGCCCAAGCCGACCATCCACCCGCACCGCGCAGGTCTGCGCCTTACGCTGGAGCAGGCACTGGCTGGACAGAACGTGGCCGACCTCGCTGGTACCGATGCCGAAGGCCAGGGCGCCGAAGGCTCCGTGGGTGGAGGTATGGCTATCGCCGCAAACAATCGTCATGCCCGGCTGGGTCAAGCCTTGCTCCGGCCCGATCACATGGACGATGCCCTGCTTCTCGCTGCCCAGTTCAAAGAGCGGGATACCGAACTCGGCGCAGTTGGTGCGCAACTGGTTGAGCTGGGCAATTGCCTGCGGATCCGTCACCGGGATGATCCCCTGAGCGTTGCGCGGTGTGGTCGGCGTGCTGTGATCCATCGTGGCCATGGTGCGATCAGGACGGCGCACCTTCAGCCCGCGCTCGCGAATCTCGGTGAATGCCTGCGGCGACGTGACCTCATGGATGAGGTGTAGGTCGATGTACAGCACCGCCGGGGTATCCGGCGTCTCAGGACACACCTGATGGGCGTCCCACACTTTCTCGAAGAGAGTCTTGGGGGCCATGATCTTTTTCCTTATACTCATATGTCCGGTGGCGAATGCTTCGCCCCCACGTCACCGTGACGGGGTGACGGGGTGACACGGTGACACGGTGACACGGTGTCACGGTGATACGGTGTCACGGTGACACGGTGACACGGTGACACGGTGACACGGTGACACGGTGACACGGTGACACGGTG
>CAIRFY010000290.1 GCA_903877945.1 uncultured Oscillochloris sp.
GATTGTGATCGAGGATGGGCGAGGTGTCGATCATATCCTGGAGAGTCTCCCTACCCGACTGAAGGCGATGAGCAATGAGCAGCCGATTCCACGACTGGGGCTGGTGCTTGATGCTGACCGTGATCTGAGCAGTCGTTGGGAGGCCATCCGCAATCGGTTGGTCGATGTTGGCTATGGCGCGGTGCCGGATCTGCCCGAGGCGCAGGGAACCGTGCTTCAACAGGACGACCTGCCCATTCTTGGTATCTGGCTGATGCCGGACAACCAGCTTTCTGGTGAGCTTGAGGACTTTGTGCGGCTGCTGATCCCACCAGCTGATACGCTCTGGCCTCGGGCGGAACAGGTCGTTGACGCTATCCCTGCGGACGAGCGGCGCTTTCCTCCCCATGACCTTATCAAGGCGATGATGCACACCTGGCTGGCCTGGCAGCATGAGCCTGGGCGTCCAATGGGCCTGGCGATCACGAAGCGATTCCTCGATCCCAACGCGCCCTCGGCACAGCTCTTTATTGCCTGGATTCGCCGCCTTTTCCCTCGTGAAGACGCATAGCGCCAAGGGAATACGCTCCATATGCCCACCCATAAGCGGATCGAGGCACACCCATGACCAGCGATGCACTCCCTGATTTGGCCGCCGACCCGCGCCTCGCGCAGCTGGAGGCGCTGCTGCGCCGCCCGTCGCCCTTCAACATCCTGACGGCCCTGGGCGTCGGACGCCAGGAGTTGCGCCACTCCGACCTGCTGGCCTACCTGCTCAACCCGCATCGGCCCCACGGGCTCGGCGACCGGCTCACCCGCGCGCTGCTGCGGCGGGCGGGTGATCTGCTGGCTGAGCCGCTGGATGTGGATGCGCTGGCGCTGGGGGATCTCAGCGTGCAGCGCGAGTGGAGCTTCATCGACATCTTGGTGGAGTCGCCCGCTGATAAGCTGGTGATCATCATCGAGAACAAGGTCGACAGTGGCGAGCACTCCGATCAGCTCAGTCGCTACTACCGACAGGCGCGCAAGCATCGCCCCGGCTGGCGTGTACTCGGGATCTACCTGACCCTCGACGCCACGCCGCCAGCCGAAGAGCATGACCGTGCGCGGTATGCGCCGCTCGGCTACGCCGATGTCGCCGCCGCACTCAGCGCGATCGCCGGGGATGTCGAGGTTGAGCCAGATGTGCAGACGCTGCTGCGTCACTACGCGCAGATGATCAGGAGCAAGCTTGTGCCAGACGCCGATAGCGATGTAACGCGCACCGCCCTCGGGTTCTATATGGAACACCACGCGGCGCTCGATGCCGTCATTCGCGCCCGCGACGCGCGCCAGAAGATGATCCAGCAGACCTTCGACCGGCTGCTCACGGCGACCATCAAGGCCCATCCCGATATGCTGCGCCGCGACGAATACTTAACGGATTTCAACATCCACCGCTGGTATACGCGCTTTTCTCCCGTCGAGTGGTATCAACCAGATCTCCAGGTGGCGCAGCGCTGGACGAAAAGCCAGTTAGGGCTGCTATTCGAGTTCTATCACGACCCAAAGCAGGTGTCGCTGGTACTCAACGTCGGCCCGGCACCCCAGGCTCATGCGTTGCGCCAGGCGCTCTACGACCTTGCCGTCCAGCAGCGTCAGCCCTTCAGACGAGCATGGAACGACCCGAGCGGCGACTACTTCAACATCTACGCCCGGCCCATCTTTAGGCCCGAGGACAACTACTTCGCCGCCTATGATGACGAGACAATCCGCCGGGCGATCCGCGCGAACTGGGATGATTTCCTGGAGCGTGACCTGCCGGTGATCAGGGCCACCATTCGCCACGAGATTCTGGGACGGAGTTGGGATAACGTGTAGTTCCGACCGCGTCGCAAATGGTGTACTCATACCGGGCACACGGTCATTATTGTCCCGAAGAATCATTGAGAGCGCTTCTGCTCCACACGATAGAGAGGTTCCTATGCCCACCCGCAAGCTGATCGAGGTCGCTCTGCCGCTGGACGCTATTAGTAATGCGTCTGCCCGTGAGAAGACTATTCATACTGGACACCCAGCAAATTTGCATACGTGGTGGTCTCGCAAACCATTAGCTGTAAGTAGAGCTATTATTTTTGCGTCTCTCATCAGTGATCCTTTCCAAGAGGATCTACCAGTGGATTTTTTGAGGGAGGTTGATCAATTACCTTCACCTTCAGTCCCAGGCTGGAACGATTTGTCTGAAGGTGAGCGTAGGCGATATCGACTGTTTCAGTTTATTGAGACCTTAGTTAAGTGGGAAAGCAATAATGACTCAGTTATACTTGATACTGCTTATCGTCTAATATTTACGGCTACAGGAGGTAGTCCTCCAATTTTTCATGATCCTTTCGCCGGTGGCGGATCCATCCCTCTAGAGGCTCAGCGCCTCGGATTAAATGCCTACGCGAGTGATCTTAATCCTGTTGCTGTACTCATTAATAAAGCAATGATCGAGATTCCACCAAAGTTTGCTGGAATGCCACCGGTCAACCCGGTAGACCGCAGCGCATCCAGCGCGGCGTGGAAGGGTTCGGCTGGCCTCGTCGCTGATGTGCGCTACTACGGCAGATGGATGCGCGATGAAGCCGAAAGGCTAATAGGTCATCTTTATCCAAAAGCAAAATTGCCTAAAGAGTATGGTGTGGGAGAAGGCACTGTCATAGCTTGGATTTGGGCTCGTACTGTAAGCTGCTCTAATCCAGCTTGTGGGGGACAGATGCCTCTCGTGAATAAGTTTTGGCTCTCCACTCATAAAGGAAATGAGGCTTGGGCTGAACCAATAATAAATATCAATACAAAGAGGGTTCATTTTGTAATTCATGCACAAGGTACCCCTCCTAGTGGAACAGTTACTCGTTCTGGTGCAAAGTGCCTGATCTGTGGACATGTAGTCTCATTTGAACATATCAGGCAACAGGGTATAGAAGGAAAAATGAGCCATCAGCTAATGGCAGTTGCCGTTGAAGGCAAAAAGAAAAGAGTGTATCTGGCTCTTGATGACATGCAAAGCATGTCGCCTCCTATAGCCATGCCTGAATGGATTCCTGATACAGATCTCCCGGTGAAGGCTCTTGGTTTTCGTGTGCAAAAGTACGGTATTACTAAGCATAGTGACTTATTTACGAATAGACAGCTTGTCGCACTTGATTTGTTCTGTGAATTATTAGATACAGTTAGATGTGATATTATATCAAAACAATTAGCAACAACGGAATATGCAGATGCAGTAGTAACCTATTTAGCCTTTAGTATTGATAGGTTAGCTCAAACTAATAACACACTTGTCAGGTGGCTAGTCAGAAAGACTGGTACCTCTAAAGGTACTCCTTCCTTTGACAGGCAGATTGTCTCAATGGTATGGGAGTTCTCCGAAGGAAACGTATTCGCTGAATCGGTTGGCAGTTGGTCGGCAGCGGTGAAAAATGTATTGACTGCCTTCGGTTCATTTCCTGCTTTCGGGAAGGCTGGGATTGTATTGCAGCAAGATGCTACTCATTTCGGAGGTGATTCTATTTTTCCACTGGTATCTACTGATCCTCCATATTTTGACAATATCGGCTATGCTGATTTATCTGATTTCTATTTTGTTTGGATGAGAAGATCCTTAGGAAAATTATACCCAAGTTTATTCAGTACTGTATTAACACCGAAGCGGCAAGAATTGATCGCAGCATCACACTTATTTGATGGAGATGCCAATGCTGCTGAAAAGCACTTTATGAAGGGTCTTGAAAAGGCTTTCGCTTCTATTAAAGAAAGAGCAAATCATAATTATCCCTTGACAGTATATTATGCGTTCAAGCAGTCAGAGGAAGACTCAGAAGACGAAGAAGATGCCGCCCTAGCATCCACAGGATGGGAGACTATGCTTGAAGGGCTAATCCGTGCAGGTTTTGCAGTTAATGGTACGTGGCCGGTTCGTACAGAACAGCAAAGCCGGATGAGGGCAGTAGAATCAAACGCTCTTGCCTCCTCGATCATCCTGGTCTGCCGCCCTCGCCCGGAGGACGCACGCAGCACCACGCGGCTAGAATTCGTGCGTGCCCTGCGCCGCGAGCTACCAGCGGCCCTGCGCGCCCTCCAGAGCGCCAACATTGCCCCGGTGGATCTGGCCCAGGCCGCCATCGGCCCCGGCATGGCGATCTACTCGCGCTACAAGGCCGTGCTGGATGCCGACGGCACGCCGATGCGGGTGCGCGCCGCGCTCCAACTGATTAATCAAGCTCTCGACGAGGTATTAGCCGAGCAGGAGGGTGCCTACGACGCCGACACGCGCTGGGCCATCGCCTGGTTCGAGCAGTTCGCCTTCGAGGAGGGTGCCTACGGCGTGGCCGAGACCCTGAGCAAGGCCAAGAACACCTCGGTGCAGGGCATGGTCGATGCGGGCGTAGCCCTGGCCCGTGCGGGCAAAGTGCGCCTGCTGCGCCGGAACGAACTGCCCGAGGGCTGGCTGCCCAGCACCGATGGCCGCCTCACCGCCTGGGAAATGACTCAGCACCTCGTCTGGGCGCTCGACCAGGGCGGCGAACTGGCGGCCGCCGTGCTGCTCCAGGCCGCCCCCAGCCTCGCCGACGCCGCCCGCGACCTGGCCTACCGGCTCTACAGCACCTGCGAGCGCAAGAAGTGGGCCGCCGAGGCCCTGGCCTACAACTCGCTGGTCATCGCCTGGCCGGAGATCGCCCGGCTCGCCGTGGAGCGCGGCGAGGGCGGCTTGCCGGAGCAGCGAGGGTTGTTCGAGTAACCACAGGGGATCAAACCTATGTCATCACCACCGAATGATGATCTGGCGCAGAGGTTCACCAAGAGGAGTGCTGTCGGATCGCGGTAGGAGTCACCGCACCTCAAGACAGCGCGAGGAAATCTTGAGGTTTCAGGATGAAGATGCCACGGAACGGGTGGAGATCCAGGAGATCGCGATCACCGCTGATAATATGGGTTGCCTGCCCACTTACGGCGAGATCGAGGAACTTGTCGTCCTTGGGGTCGCGACAGGCGATGATCGAATCGATGACTTCAACGAATACCGAGTCGCGGATGACCGCTGCGACAAGCTCCATACGCTGTTCGCGGGTGACATACCGATCAAAGGATGATCGACGCGCCACCTCGTCAAGCTCTCTGAGGGTTGCCGTGGAGCCAAGCACATACGCGGTTGCCCATGCCCGATCGAACGCTTGGCGTGGCACGGAGCGGGGAAAAAGCATGGCACTGATGATGACATTGGTATCAAGCACGCAGCGCCAATCACGCATCACGCAGGATCTCCTCAAGGATTTCAGGGGTCAGCCCGTTGGCATCGGCTTGCCGTCCGATATCATCCATGATCTCCCGGATCGACCGCTGTGAACCGCTCATAAAGTCACGTAACTGCAGACTAAGCAAGAGTTCGATCTTCTTTCTCGTCTCCGAAGATGCCTCCTGGTAGGCACGTGCGGTCTGCGCATCGACCGGAACCGCGATGGTCACTGTTTCCATAACCACACGCTCCTTTGATAATTCGTCTTATTGTAGCATCTGCGAGGTTCTCTGATGGCCCTCTCAAACCACGACCGCGTCGGCAAAGCCCTGGAGCTGCTGAACACTGGCCTCCAACCCTTCTTCGCCCGCGAGCTACAGAGCGCCCACGGTGATAGCTGGGAGGAGACGGCCCGCAGTGCGCTCAACGACCGCCAGGGCGGGCGGGCGGGGAACTGGGACACCACGGCCATGATCGGGATCATGATCGGCCAATGGGAGTCGGTCTTCCGCCGCCAGCTTGGCACCGCCGACCGTACCCTGCTCCACGAGTGTCGTGACATCCGCAACCGCTGGGCGCACCAGCACGCCTTCACCCACGATGATACCTACCGCGCCTTCGACAGCATCCAGCGCCTGTTGCTCTCCGTGGGCGCACCCGATCAGGCCGCCGAGATTGATCGCCAGAAGCAGGATGTACTGCGAATTCGCTTTGAGGAGCAGGTCAAGCGCGAGCAGAAGAAGGCCACCACCGCCCCGCTCAACGCTGCGCCTGCCGTGGGCCTGCGCCCCTGGCGCGAGATCGTCACGCCGCACCCCGACGTGGCGGGTGGGCGCTACCAGCAGGCCGAGTTCGCTGCCGATCTTGGCCAGGCCCACCGAGGTGAGGGCAGCGCCGAGTACTGCGAACCGCGCCCCTTCTTCCAGCGTACCTATCTCACCGAGGGTCTGCGCCTCCTGCTGACCAATGCCCTCCGTCGGCTTACCAGTAGCGGCGGCGACCCCGTGGTCGAGTTGCAGACCAACTTCGGCGGTGGCAAGACCCACTCCATGCTTGCGATCTACCATCTCTGTGGTGGCGTGCCCCTGGCTGAGCTGTTCGGCATGGACGTTGTCCTGCACGATACCGGCGTCACCCGCCTGCCCGACGTGCGCCGGGCCGTACTGGTTGGCACGGCCCTCTCGCCCGCTCGGCGCAGCACCAAGCCTGATGGCACCGTCGTCCACACCCTCTGGGGCGAACTGGCCCACCAGTTGTTCGGAGCCAAAGGCTACGCCATGGTGGCCGAAGCCGACCAAGCCGGGGTCAGCCCCGGCTCGGACGCCCTGCGCCAACTCTTCGACCTGGCATCGCCCTGCTTGGTCCTGATTGACGAGTGGGTGGCCTACGTGCGCCAGCTCTACGGCGTGAACGGGCTACCCGCCGGTAGCTTCGACGCCAATCTGACCTTCGCCCAGGCGCTGACCGAAGCGGCCAAGGCGGTGCCCCACGTGCTGGTCGTGGCCTCGCTGCCCGCCTCCGACATCGAGATCGGCGGCGAGGGTGGCAAGGAGGCGCTCAATCGGTTGCGTAACACCTTCGCCCGGCTGGAGTCGGCATGGCGACCGGCCAGCGCCGAGGAAGGCTACGAGATCGTGCGCCGCCGACTCTTCCAACCCATCGCCGACCCGAGCTTCTTCCCGCAGCGTGACGCGGTGATCCGTGCCTACACCGACCTCTACCGGGCCAACCCCAGCGAGTTCCCTGCTGAGGTACGCGAGGCCGACTACGAGCGGCGCATGGCCTCGGCCTACCCCATCCACCCCGAACTCTTCGACCGCCTCTTTAATGACTGGTCAACCCTGGACAAGTTCCAGCGCACGCGTGGTGTGCTGCGCCTGATGGCTGTCGTCATCCACACCCTCTGGGAGCGCCAGGATCGCTCGCTGCTGATTATGCCCGCCTCCATCCCCGTAGACGACGGCATGGTCAACTTCGAACTGACCCGCTACCTCGACGACCCCTGGGTGCCGGTGATCGAGAAGGACGTGGATGGGCCGAACTCGTTGCCGCTGCGTCTCGACCGCGAGAACCCGAACCTGGGACGCTACTCGGCGACCCGCCGGGTGGCCCGCACGATCTACCTGGGCTCAGCACCGACCATGCGTGCGGCCAACAAGGGCCTGGAGGATCGAGCAATCAAACTGGGCTGCGTCCAGCCAGGTGAGACGGTGAGCACCTTCGGCGATGCTCTACGACGGCTGATCGGCGGGGCAACGCACCTGTACGAGAATGGCCAGCGCTACTGGTTCAGCACCCAGCCCAGCGTGAACCGATTGGCCCAGGATCGGGCCGAGCAGCAGCGCGAGGACGTGATCGAGCTGGACATCCTGCGCCGACTGCGCGAGGTGGTCAAGCAGCGCGGCGACTTCGCCGGTGTCCACCTGGCCCCGGCATCGAGCGCCGATGTCAACGACGAGCGCGAAGCCCGGCTGGTCGTGCTCGGCCCGCTCACCGCCCACGTGCCACCCAGCAAGCAGGCCCAGTCAGCCGCCCGCGTAGCGGCGAAGGACATCCTCGAAACGCGAGGGACGGCACCGCGACGCTACAAAAATGCCCTGGCCTTCCTGGCCCCCGACGGCACCCGCCTTGACGAGTTGATCCAGGCCACCCGCCAGTATCTGGCATGGAAGTCCATCGAAGACGAGGCCGAGACCCTGAACCTCGACGCCTTCCAGCGGCGTCAGGCCGAGACTCGCGGGCGACAGGCCGATGAGACGGTGCAGAGCCGCATCCCCGAAACCTACGTGTGGCTTCTCGTGCCAGCCCAGCCACCGAAGGAGGATGGCTCGCCCGATCCCTTCGGGGTGCCGGAGTGGGAGGAGCTACGGCTCCAGGGGCCAGACCCGATTGTGGTGCGAGCGAGC
>CAIRFY010000291.1 GCA_903877945.1 uncultured Oscillochloris sp.
CCCTCTCCCCGTGAGGGAGAGGGGCAGGGGGTGAGGGGGCCGGATCTGACTTTGCTCATGCCCAGGGTCTCAACATCCCTATACAGACCCACAGATCTGAGCGTGCTATACTCTTAGGAGGAACACCCCTGCGACAATTGAGAAGAAGGAATCTATGCACAGCAACGTTGTCATTATCGGCTCGGGGCCAGCGGGCCTTACCGCTGCCCTTTACGCCGCACGAGCGAACCTCGAACCCCTGGTGGTACGCGGCCTCCAGCCCGGCGGCCTGATTGCCACCACCAGCGAGGTAGAGAACTATCCCGGATTTGTTGACGGGATCGGCGGCTACGAACTGGCCGAGAATATTGAGAAGCAGGCCGCCCGCTTCGGTGCGCAGTATAAGGACGCTCTGATCACCAAGGTGGACGCGAGCCAGCGCCCCTTCGTCCTCACCACCGACAGTGGCGAGACGATCACCGCCGACACGCTGATCGTCTCTACCGGGGCATCGCCGCGCCACCTGGGTGTGCCCGGTGAGGAGAAGTTGGCTAATCGTGGTGTGAGCTATTGTGCCACCTGCGATGGCTTTTTTTTCCGTAACAAGAAGGTGGTTGTGGTCGGCGGCGGCAACAGCGCTCTTGATGAGGGCCTGTTCCTCACCCGTTTCGTCGATGAGCTGATCATTGTTCACCGCCGCGATAGCCTGCGCGCCGACCCCGTGCTTCAGGAGCGGGCCTTATCCAATCCGAAGGTGCGCTTTATCTGGGACAGCACCGTGGACGCGATCACCGGCGACGAGAAGGTGGTCGGCGTGAAAGTGCGCAACCTGAAGAGTGGCGAGGTTCACGACCTGGCGGTGGACGGGGTCTTCCCCTACATCGGCCACATCCCGAACTCAGGGCTGTTCAAGGATATTTTGGAGCGTGACGAGAACGGCTACATCGTCACCGACGGGCGCACGCGCACGAAGGTGCCGGGCATCTTCGCCGCCGGTGATGTCGTAGATCATGTCTACCGCCAGGCGATCACGGCGGCTGGCGAGGGCTGTCAGGCCGCGATGGAGGCCACCTGGTTCCTGGCTGAGCAGGAGTACGCGGCCAAGAAGAAGGCCGGGGCGTAGGAACCACGGTTTCATTGCACGGGCGGTATGTTATGGAAATAACACGCCCGGAGGCACCGGATCGTGCTATAATCGCTGTATCTCTCCTCGCCTACTCTCATCGCTCTCCTCCAGGGAGAGTTATTCGTAGGGCTGTTCCAACGACGTGACGGCAAGAGGTGACGTATGAACAATCTACAGGCTGACGTACTTCCCCCCCCCAACGGCGAACTTGAGCAGGCATACATCAACGAATACCTGATGGGCTTCGGCTACACGTTCGGAAACCTGAGGGCGCTACCCGCCATGCGGCAACACGATCTGATGTGCGGCGCATCAATGTTTGCATCGATCAAGCTCGCTGATGTGGAGTCAAGATCGCATCTGATCGAGGAAATGCACGGCGGACAGCGGTTGATGTAGCGAAAATCGGACACCAAAAACCCCCCGGCGCAACAGCGCCGGGGGGTTTTCTCGTGCCACTACGTGCGCCGTCTCAGCGGGTAGTCGCAGGCGATTAGCGCGATGAACGGCAGCAGCCAGGTGAGGTACTGGTTGAAGA
>CAIRFY010000292.1 GCA_903877945.1 uncultured Oscillochloris sp.
AAGTGCGTCCCGGTCAGCGGCCAGGGTGGCAGGCACCAGCGTCTGCACCGTGTCGTCGAAGATTACAATCGACACAATATCCTGGTTCGTCAACGTCTCGATCACACGCCGAGTGGCCGCCTTCATGCTCTCCAACTTAGTACCCTGCATCGAACCCGAACGGTCGAGCACCAGGCAGAAGTTGAGCGGCACCGACACCGCTGGCGCGGCGACCGGGGTCGCCTCCACGAGCAGGTATGCAACCTGCGGCGAGCCCGTCACCTGCATCGGCGACCGGCCCCATGTACAGGTAAGTGTTACTGCATCAGTCATATATATATCTCCGAGGGATTACGCGAAGCGCACCATCACCACCGTGATATTATCCTCGCCGCCGGCCCGATTCGCCGCCGACACCAGAGCCTCACAGGTCGCCTGTGGAGCCGCATCGCGGGCCAGCACACGTTCGATCTCAGGGTCGCGGGTCATCTCCCACTGCCCGTCCGAACAGAGCAGCAGCGCGTCACCGGGGTGCAGTCGCTCGGTGAAGATATCAACGTCGACATCGGACTTATCGCCCAATGAGCGCAGCACCGCGTTGCGCTGCGGGTGCGTGTAAATATCTTCGTCGGCGATCTGGCCAAGCTCCACCAAGCGCATCACCAGCGAGTGATCCTTGCTGATCCGCCGCAGCTTGCCCTCGCGGTACAGATACGTGCGACTGTCGCCGACGTTTCCGACAACGGCGCGATCCCCAGAGACGAGGGCGATGGTCATCGTGGCCCCCATATCGTTGCCCTGAGCGCGGCCCTCGGCGATGATCGCCTCATTGCCCTGGAGCACCGCCTGACGCACCAGTTTGCGGGCCTCGGCCTCATCATAGACGGCGTCGGGGGCGATAGCCTCGGCCAGGTAGGCGCTGATCAGCACCTCGGCGGCTCCACGGATGGCCAGGCTGCTGGCAACCTCACCGGCGGCGTGGCCCCCCATCCCGTCGGAGACAATATAGATCCCCCAGCCCTGGCGCTGGTTGTTGTTGTCGAGGCCCAGGCTCAGAGTTAGGTAGCTGTCCTCGTTATGGTCGCGCACCATGCCGATGTCGGTATGAGCGCCCACAATCTGGCGCAGGGCCGTCGGGCGTGTGCGCTCATCGACAATGGCCTGGAGCCGAGCGGCGAGATCAGGAGCCGAACTGATCGTCCCGGTACGCACCTCGCGCAGCACGGTGGGCAGACTGTCGGCATCGGCAGCCACCGCCGCAACCGCATCGTCCTCGTCCAGACGCTGGGTGGTGCGTGGCGTTGCCGTAAGCTCCTCCAGCAACTTGGCGATATCGGCAAGGTCGCCCCGCTCTGCCGCAGCACGCCCACCCTCGCCGATCTGGCACAGGCCCGGCGCATCACGCAGACGAGTTTTCCCAGCGGCCAAAGCCTCCAGGTCTGCCGGGGTGATCCGACCGAGGGCCAGCCCCTCGGCGTGGAGGGCCACCAGCAAGCGGGCCAGGGCCGCGCCCACGCCCAGGGCGAGGGTCTCGTCGAGAGGCGGCGTGACCGACCCGCGCCCGCTATCGTTCAGCACCACGAGCGACTGACCATTGTCCTTGACCCGGTCGATCATTTCAGGCAGCAGCGCGCTGGCCGACGCATCGACCAGCGTTGTCGCGAGAGCCAGGGTGTCCGAGCTATCGCCAGCGGAGAGACGAGCCAGGTAGCTGCGCTGCTCAAGGGCGGCACCGCAATCAGTACAGTAGGACTCGCCCGACTCATTAGTCGTCGATCCGCAGGCCCAGCAGCGCCTCCAAGGCATTGTATCAACCACCATCATCGGGCCGGGTGTGGCATCGACGGGCAGCCGGTAGCGTCCAGCAAAGAGGCGGGGAGCCTCGGGTATCTGCTCTTCCATGAGTTTCTCCTGGGGGCCAGCATAAGATGCGGACATCTCCCACGGGCGCAGCGGAGCGATAGTATCCATCGCGACCGCAGCTTCCTGCCCGTCCATCAATGTACTGGCGAGCCACTGGCGATCAGACTCGTTCGGTCGAGACACGGGCAACGATACGGCGCAGTTCCAGCAGAAGCGGGCGCTGGAGCGGTTCTCTTGGCCGCATGCGTTACAGAGTGGCATACCCGTTCCTTAATTGCAGATTTTTGATTGTGGATTTTTGATTGCGGATTATCACGACATTGTTCGCAATCAAAAATCCGCAATCAAAAATCAAAAATCAGACATGCACCCGTTTGATTTTTGATTGCGGATTATCACGACATTGTTCGCAATCAAAAATCCACAATCAAAAATCAAAAATCAGACATGCGCCCGTTTGATTTTTGATTGCGGATTATCACGACATTGTTCGCAATCAAAAATCCACAATCAAAAATCAAAAATCAGACATGCGCCCGTTTGATTTTTGATTGCGGATTATCACGACATT
>CAIRFY010000293.1 GCA_903877945.1 uncultured Oscillochloris sp.
GGCGACTGACGTCGCGTCACGGGAGCCTACGGCTGGCCGCCCGCCTGCGCCGGGCGGTTCCCGCGTCGGCGCAGGCCGACGCCCAGCCGTAGGCTCCCCAGCGGCGACTTCAGTCGCCCGCCGAGATGGGCCGATAAACCGCATGACAATGCGGTAAAAAAGATGTGGGTAAAGATATGCCCGTTCAGGGAGAGGGGGCTGGGGGGTGAAGGTTGAGCGGCAATCACGCGACGTTGCAACAGCCCTGTCGCTTCTCGCTTTTCGTTATACCCAAGGCCAGTGCCTATATGTTAAAATAGAGTTAGATCGCTGCTGCGTGAGGATAGTTCCGCTATGGACACCACCGACCCGTCGGGCGGCCACCTGATGACTCACCTGCTCGCGTTTGGCTACCTACTGCACGAGATGGGCGTGGCGGTGAGCCCCGGGCAGATGCTCGTCTTGATCGATGCCCTCGCGTATGTGCCGATCACCAGGCGCGAGGACTTTCGAGCGGCGGCACGGGCCACCCTGGTGCTGCGCCGCGAGGATCTGCCGCTGTTTGATACAGCTTTCGAGTTTTTCTGGCGTAAGGCCATCGGTGCCGATCCCGAACGCGAGATGCTGCTGATGGCCATCCCGCAGATCCGCATCCCGCGCCGCCAACTGCGCCTGCCCCGCCGCCAGTCCGGCGAAAACGACGAGGCTGAGCAGCAAAAAGAGCGCGAGGATGTCGTGACCCAGTTCACCTACAGCCGCAGCGAAGCACTGCGCCATAAGGACTTCGGCCAGTTTAGCTGGGAGGAGGTACAAGCGTGTAAGGGGTTGATCCGGCGCATGCGCTGGAAGATCGAGGATCGACCAAACCGCCGCCGCCGCCCCGAGCGCAACGGGCGCAGCCTGGATATGCGCCGCACCCTGCGCCAGAATATGCGCTACGGCGGCGAGCCGCTCACCCTGGCCTGGCGTGAAACGCAGCGCGAGCCGCGCCCTTTGGTGGTGATCTGCGACATCAGCGGCAGCATGGAACGCTACTCGCGCATCCTGCTCCAGTTTGTCCACGCCGTCTCCCGCAGCCTCGGCGAAGTGGAGTCCTTTGTCTTCGGCACTCGCCTAACCCGGATCACCCGCCAATTGCGCCACAAGGACATCGACGACGCCATCGATGCGGTGACGACGCATGTGCGCGACTGGAGCGGCGGCACGCGCATCGGCGATGCGGTGCGCGAATTTAACTACCGCTGGGGGCGGCGCGTCCTCGGGCGCGGCCCGGTGGTTCTGCTGATCAGCGATGGCTGGGATCGCGGCGACCCGACAATCCTTAGCCGTGAGATGGATCGCCTCCAGCGCTCGTGTCACCGCCTGATCTGGCTCAACCCGCTGCTCGGTAGCCCCGGCTATGAGCCGCTCACCCTGGGTATGCAGGCGGCCCTGCCCTTTGTGGACGACTTCCTGCCTGTACATAACCTGGTGAGTCTGGAGCAACTAGGCCAGAAACTAGCGACCATTGGCGCTACGCGCACCGCCCGGAGCCGCCGCCGGGGGGCTGAAGCCCCCCCGGCTAGATCTACGAAGGCCGCTGAAGCGGCCTCAGACAGGCCGCTTCA
>CAIRFY010000294.1 GCA_903877945.1 uncultured Oscillochloris sp.
CTCTAGGAGATCCAGCAGCGTCTGTACGCCGGACTCGTGGAGGCGTAATTCGATGCCGGGGTAGAGCTTGTTGAAGGTTGCCAACACCGCCGGCAGCAACTGGGTACCCACCGTAGGCGGTGCGCCGACGGTGGCGCGACCTTTGCGCAGCCCGATTCGCTCCGCCATCTCGGCGCGGGCGGCCTCGACCTGTGCCATCACCGCACGTGCGTGAGGCAGCAGTGACTCGCCCGCTTCGGTCAACCGTACATTACGCCCGACTCGGTCGAACAGCGCAACCCCTAGCTCGTGTTCAAGCTGGCTGATTTGTTTGCTGAGGGCCGGCTGGGCAATGTGGAGTTCGGCAGCCGCTCTCGTAACATGAGAATGACGGGCCACCGCCTCAAAGTAGCGCAGGTGTCGCAGTTCCATATGTTCCTCAGGGCGTGTACCGCGCTGAATTAGACAGCATTCGCCACGAACGCCCGTTTGTCCAGTATAGCAGATCGGAGAGATCTGCGTGCTATAATGGGCGGCGCGTCACGATAGGCGTTGACTATCATATGCAGAGGACACCCATGTATCGCCCCGTTGTCCTGATCATCGCGCTGGTGGCCCTCGCCACCCTGCTCGTTCCGGCGGCGTCGCCCGCCCTCGCCGCGCCGCCCGACCCACAGAGCGCGGCTTTTGCCTTCTACCCACAAACCGGCCACAACATCGGGATGCAGATTAAGCAGTACTTTGATGCCAACGGTGGCCTCGATGTCTTCGGCCTACCGCTCACCGAACTCTTTAGCGAGGCCAGCGGGCTCCAGGTGCAGTACTTCGAGCGTGCCCGCTTTGAGCTAAACCCCGCCGCCCCGCCCGAGCAGCGCCTCAGCCTTACCCGCCTCGGCGCTCTGCTTACCGAGGGCCGCAGCGAACCCGCCTTCACGTGGCTCGCCGCCTCGCCCGACCCGGCACGCACGTTCTACCCTCAGTCCGGCCACTCTCTCGGCGGAGCTTTTGGCTGGTTCTGGCAAACCCACAATGGCCTCAGCACCTTCGGCTACCCGATCTCCGAGGAATTTCAGGAGTGGAACCCGACGGCCGGTCAGGTCTACCTCGTCCAGTACTTTGAGCGTGCCCGCTTTGAGTATCATCCTGAGAATGTCGGTACGCCCTACGAGGTGATGCTCGGTTCTCTTGGCCGCCAGTTCCTTGAGCGCGACCCGGTCGCCAGCGCCGCCGTGGCCCCGGCTCAGGCTCTTGAACTGCTTGGCCAGTCCAGCACCGGTTTCTCCACCTCCGCCGTCGAGCGCGTCACCAATATCACCCGTGCCACGGTAATGATCAATGGCTTGATGGTGCCGCAGGGTGCGGAGTTCTCCTTCGCCGGCGTGGGTGACTTTTCCGAGGTCAATGGTTTTGTCGACGGCTATGCGATTGTCTCGGGCCGTATGGAAAAGGTGGTCGGCGGTGGCCTCTGCCAAGTTTCTACCACCCTCTTCCGCTCCGTCTCGAATGCGGGCCTTCAGGTGACTCACCGCGTTGGACACAGCCACGTCGTCTTTTTCTATGAGAATATCCTCGGCTTTGACGCCACCGTCTACACCCCCGACATTGATTTTCGCTGGCGCAACAATAGCCCCGGCCCGATCTATATTGCCGGTACGGTGGATCTCAGCACCTCGAAGATGTCCTTCCAGCTCTGGGGCTACAACGATGGTCGGCAGGTTTCCTACGATGGGCCGTATGAGAAAAACGTGACAAAGCCCGGCTCACCGGCTTGGCAATTCGATAAGACCATGCCCAAGGGCGCGGTTCGTCAGCTTGTCCACGGTCGCTCCGGCGTCGATGTGAACTACTACCGCACCGTCACCTTCGCCGATGGCAGCACCCATCGTGACACGTACTACACCCACTATACGCCCTGGGAAGACTTCTTCATCTACGGCTCTGGCGTCACCCCGCCCAGTGGTGCCCACATTGTCCCGCCTAAGCCGTAGGGCAAGGTTCAAAATGGGCACATTCAGTGTGACCGTCGGACGAGGACGCGACGAGGCGACGAGGCGATACGAACGCATCATCGCGTCCTGGCCTCGTCGCCGAACTGTCACGCTGGATTGAAACCATGTCTAGACAGAAACATCCCTTATGAGCGACTCCCTCTACCCGCTGATCACCGGGCGCAAGATCGTCGAGCCGATCTGGGGCGGACGTCGTCTGGCCGTCTGGCTCGATCTGCCCCCGCCCCGCTCTGTCCGCCTCGGTGAGATGTGGCAGGCATACGATGTCAACCCGGTCATCAATGGCCCGCTGGCGGGCTGTAGTCTGGCCGATCTCGCGCGGGCGTATGGCCCCGACTTGGTGGGCCAGCGTAGCTTCGCCCGCTACGGCGCAGAGTTTCCGCTCTTGGCGAAGTTTATCGATGCGGCCGACCGGCTCTCCATCCAGGTTCACCCCGATGATGTCTATGCCTACGCCCACGAGGCGGACACGGGCTTCCACGGCAAGACCGAGGCGTGGTATATCCTGGATGCGGCCCCCGATGCCGATGTTATCTACGGGCTCACCGCCACTGTTGATCGGGCTACCTTCGCTGCCGCCGCACACGACGGCAGCCTAGATGATCTGCTCCAGCGCATCCCAGTCACTCCCGGCGATGTGATCTTCGTACCGGCTGGTACCGTCCATGCAATCAACGCCGGAATCATGCTCTTCGAGATCCAGCAGAAATCCGACCTGACCTACCGCGTCTATGACTACAACCGCCGCGATGTGAAGACGGGCCGGTTGCGTGAGTTGCACCTGGAAAAAGCCCTCGACGTAAGCGACTTTGGTCCGGCCCGCTATGGTAAGGCTCCTACGCTGAACCTGAGTCCGGGCCGCGACGTGCTGGTGGCGTGTCCCTATTTCGCCCTTGAGCGACTGACATTGGACTCCGAATACTGCATGCACACCGATCCCGCGAGTCTTGAGATCATCACGCTGATCGATGGTGTCGGACACCTTGAATGGCGCGAAGGTACGGTGCCGCTGCGCCGTGGCGAGTCGATCATTCTGCCCGCATCGCTTGGCGCGTGGTCGCTCGTTCCGCGTGACGCACCCATCACTGCCCTCCGGGTCTACATACCCGATATGCAGGCTCTTGCGGTGGAGTTGAGCAACCACGGCTATACCGCCGATCAGATCGCCGCTACGCTGCGCCCGTAGCACTGGCTGATTGCCGATTGCGGCGATCATAACATTGCAATCTGCCATGAAAAACACCTACCGATTCTTCGTGCCGCCCGCATCCTTCAGCGGCGACGACGTATGCGTTCACGATGCCGAACTAGCCCGCCAGCTTAGCCGGGTGTTGCGCCTCGGCCCCGGCGACCGGGTGCTGATGCTGGACGGCCAGGGCGATGCCTGCGACGTCGAGATCACGGAGCTTGGGCGCGATCTGGTGGCCGGGCGGGTTCGGCGGCGCACACCCGCCGCCGAACCCACCCACGACCTGACGGTCTACGTTGCTCTGCTGCGTCCCGAGCGCTTCGAGTGGGTGCTTCAGAAGGGTACGGAGCTAGGCGTGCGCCGCTTCGTGCCCGTCCACTTCGCTCGCTCCCTGCCTGCCGACCGCGCCGACGGGCGCAAAGTCGAGCGCTGGCAGCGGATCATCCGCGAGGCCGCCGAGCAGTCGTGCCGGGGTCGTCTGCCTGAGTTGGCCGCACCCCTCAGCTTCAGCGATGCCTGCGCCGCCGCCTGCGCCGCCACCCTGCCGATCATCCTCTGGGAGGGCCAGGCTCCGCCCCTGCGCGATGTGCTGCGCCACCCCGGCCCGCCCCCCGCCTCAGTCGCCCTCCTCTCTGGCCCTGAGGGCGGCATCACTCCCGAAGAACTGACCGCCGCCGAGGCGCGTGGTATCGTGCCCGCTTCCCTTGGGACACGGACATTGCGTGCCGAGACGGCCCCTATCGCGGCGGCGGCGGCTATTTCCTATGAACTTGATCGGTGATTTTTCATATAGACAT
Organism: uncultured Oscillochloris sp.; assembly: GCA_903877945.1. Classification (GTDB taxonomy): domain Bacteria; phylum Chloroflexota; class Chloroflexia; order Chloroflexales; family Chloroflexaceae; genus Oscillochloris. The sequence continues at coordinate 3,975 of CAIRFY010000294.1, forward strand.
GGTTCAGAACAGCTTTACAGTGTGGCGGAGACGCGAGGAGGCGATGAGGCGAGGATGCGATAGCATCGCCTCCTCGCCACCTCGCCTCGTCGCCACCTCGCATCCTCGCCTCATCACCTCATCGCATCCTCGCCTCGTCGCCTCATCACCTCATCGCATCCTCGCCTCGTCGCCACCTCGCATCCTCGCCTCGTCGCCACCTCGCCACCTCGCCACCTCGCCACCTCGCCACCTCGCCACCTCGCCACCTCGCCACCTCGC
>CAIRFY010000295.1 GCA_903877945.1 uncultured Oscillochloris sp.
AGGACGCGATGTGGCGAGGTGGCGATGGGGCGAGGAGGCGAGGTGGCGAGGAGGCGAGGAGGCGAGGAGGCGAGGAGGCGAGGAGGCGAGGTGGCGAGGAGGCGAGGAGGCGAGGTGGCGAGGAGGCGAGGAGGCGAGGAGGCGAGGTCGCGAGGAGGCGAGGTCGCGAGGAGGCGAGGCATCGCGCCATCGCGCCATCGCCTCCTCGCCTCCTCGCGTCAGTAACCCGAGCTGTACTAGCTTGACAGATGGCTCGCTTCGCTGCGTGAGCCGGACACTGCGGACTCCACGAGACGATTGGCGATAATGAGCACTGGCACCCGCGTGCTGTGCAACACCTTGTCGGTCACGCCGCCCAGAGCAAAGAAATGCCGCCCGCCAGAGGCATGGGTCGTCATCACAACGAGATCGACACCCTGCCGCTCCGCCTCGCGGCTGACCGTGTCTCCAATGATGCCCTCACCGATCACTGTCGTGACGGGCACGCCGTGGCTCTCAATCGCGAGATCATCCAGTTCGTGGATCAGCCGCTCACGCAATTCGTCGAGCGTGCGCTCGTCGACTGGAGGCGTGATCGACGAGTCGAGCGCAAGCTGTGGGGGCATCACTGTGAGCAGCACCAGCGCCGCGCCAGTGCGATGTGCCAGGTCGAGTGCCGGCGCAAGAGCCTCGCGGGCCTGCACAGAGCCGTCGAGCGGTACCATAATGCGACGGAGCGCGAGGGGCTCTGGCGAAGGGCCACGGATGGCCAGCAGCGGAAGCGTGGTCTCCCGCAGCACATTATGGGCCACGCTGCCGACCAGCCACCGGCCAAGGCTGCCGCGCCCGTGGGTGGCCATGATGATCCGGGTATTTGCACCATGCTCGGCGGCGGCAATGATGCCCGTAGCCGGTACGCCAAAGCGCACCTCCGTCTGCACATTCAGCCCCTGCGCACGCAGCGGCTCTGCCTGCTCTGCGAGGTAAGCTGCGGAGTGTTGCTCCAGAGCCTGTTTTGCATCGACTGCAATTGGGCCCGCCGGGGTGTTGATGCGCGAGATCCGCTCGCGCTCGATCACAAAGTCCTGCTGATCGCCCTCAGTGATCACGTGCAGCAGACAGACGTCAGCCCTCAGGAGCTTGCCGTAGAAGCTGACGTAGGGTAGCGCTAGTTCAGAGAGATCGGACCCGTCCAGAGGTACAAGTATCCTTTCCATCGCTCCCTCCTCACGTAGAGTTTATGCGCGGTCGTCGTCATCACCCTTGTCGCGCAGATCGGCCTCCCTTCCTAATGCATGTTTCAAAATGGGCACATTCAGCTTTACCGTCTTGCGATGAGGCGATGAGGCGATACGGAGCGCCTCACCGCGTCATCGTTTCGTCGCTGAATTGTCACGCTGGTTTGAAACATGCCTAAGCTTTGATTCCGCCCCGAACATACGGAACTGCGCAAGGTGACCTGCGCGTGAACTCCAGATATCCTGGGGACAGGAATCAAACGCTCACCGTCATGAGTGTTGTCCTCGCTTGGTGCAGCCACGTAAGGATAAGGGGAGAAAAGCCGTGTGGGAGAGGGAGGAAAGCGTGAAGGATGGGCCAGCGCGGCTGTGTTCCTAGCTCAGTGGCACAACACACCAGCGGTAGATACGGTTGCTAGGCATCAGCATAGCACGGACGCCGGGAGATGCGAGGGAATCATGCTTCACGCTGCATTATCATGTTGCTACTCAGGGCGGATTCCCCGTGCAGGTGGTCATTGTAACGCACGACCAAGGGGTGGCCGTGCGTTGCGATAACCGCCCATGACATGGTTTCAGGTGCCAGGTTTCAGCTTTACAGTTCGTAGCGCGGGCTTCCCGCCTGCGGTAGTACTCCTGACCGCCTGGAAGGCGGCGCTACGTTCACGACACACTGTAAAGCTGTTCTGAACCATGTCTAAGACAAGGTTCAATCCAGCTTGACAGTTCAGCGATGAAACGATGACGCGGTGAGGCGTTCCGTATCGCCTCATCGCCTCATCGCCTCATCGCAAGACTGTAAAGCTGAATGTACCCATTTTGAAACATGCCTAACGTGAAGAAATCTACCAGGTCACACTCATCATCGAGCAGTTGATCCCCGATCCGATGCCCAGGAGGCCGATATGATCGCCAGCCTGGAGGCGTGTCTCGGCGGCCTGGGCCAAGGTGATGGGAACGGCGGCCGGGCCAATGTTGCCCAATACCGGGAAGTTGATCTGCATCTTCGTCGGGGCGATGCCGAGGGTTTCGGCGATAGCGGCAGTGTGGCGGGAACTCACCTGATGTGGGGCGTAGCAGGCGATTTGGTCATCGCTCCAGTTCGGCAGCACCTCCTGGGCCAGCGCCCAGGTCTGTCCAGCCAGTTTGACCCCCGAGCTCAGCAGGGCGGCGGCGTCGGTCTTCATGTACGTGGGCATGCCGATGCAGAGGTGGTTATGCTCGGTGGCGGCCATCGTCACCACTCCGTTGAGTCGGTGGCTACTGCGGGCCACGCTGCTGTGGGCCAGCAGCATCGCCGCGCCGCCGGAGCCGAGGGTGAGGGCGGCGAAGTTATCGCGGAAGTCTTCCATCGTGGCGCTGGGCGACTGAAGGCGGCGCACGGTGGTCATCACCACATCCTGCGCACCCTCGCCATCGACGATCAGGGCGTACTTTATATCGCCACTTTCAATCATCAGGCCAGCGGTGTACATGCCGTTGAGGAAACCCAGGCAGGCGTTACGCACATCGAAGTTAATGCAGCGTGGCGAAAGTCCCAGGTTATGGTGGACAAAAACCGAGGTTGACGGTTCCAGGAAGTCCTGGCAGACCGAGGTGTTGATCACGACCCCGATCTCACCTGGGTCAATCCCGGCGACCGCAATCGCCTTGCGGGCAGCCAGCGTCGCCGCCTCGCTCGGACGCGCCCCTTCGTCCCAGAAGCGGCGCTCGCGGATGCCGGAGAGTTGCTCCAGGCGACCCTTCGGCACACCTAGTCGGCTCATCGTCTCGCCGATCTGATCCTCTAGCCAGTCCGAGGTCACCCGATGCGGGGCAAGCTCGTAGGCTAGCGACTCAATGGCAACATGTTTGAATAGCACGCTAACCTCCCAGTATCATGTAATAAAAACTCCAGGTACTTTACCACACTTGCCGTTCGCTTATATTTTTGGGCGCTAAATGAAATTTCTTCCCCACTTGCACCTAAAAAATCGGCTCAAATTAGGTTTAATTCCCCACTTCGCCGTACACGATGTCGGAATGTGTAAAGTGTTTCGGCTAAATCTATCACCACGTGGGGCAGATTGCCTTCAAGGTAGCCGGTTTTTACCCGCCGGTGGGGGAATTTCACGAACCGATTCCGAATATAAGCGAACGCCAAGCGTTTTGGTCACACCCAAAAGAATTGCTCTCGTTGCGGGAACGCAGTGTCGGTTAGCTTGACAATATGCAAGAATTGGAATATAGTAGCGACAGAAGAGGAAGCCACTACGGGGGTCGCCGATGCAGAACCGTCAGGGCTGCGCACCGGGGCAACCGGCCGCGATCTTCAAGACGCTGGCCCATCCCGTTCGGATCGCCATTCTGGATCTGCTGCGCCACGGCGAGGAGTGCGTCTGCCATATGGAGGCGATCCTCGACAAGCGCCAGGCATATATCTCGCAGCAACTAGCCATCCTGCGTGCTGCGCAGATCATCGCCGACCGGCGCGACGGCATGAATATCTTCTACCGGGTGGTGCGCCCAGAGATCTACGTGCTACTTGATGCCGCCTGTGCGATGAGTACCCTGCCGACGACCACACCGTCGGCGGTGATCCGACGGGAGTCCTGCCCCTGTCCAAAATGTACGCCGGTGGTCGCGATTGCTGACTGACGCGCTTTTTTGTTCGTCAGAATATGCAAATCATTGAATATAACACCCGAGGAAAACCATGCTGAACATCAAAGTCCTCGGCCCTGGCTGCGCAAACTGCAAGCGGCTGGAGGCTATGGTCCAAAAGGTCGTCGCCGAGCGCGGCCTGACTGCCGAGATCGAAAAGGTGACGGACTACGTCCAGATGATGCGTTGGAATCTGATGAAGACGCCGGGCCTGGTGGTCAACGACACCCTGGTGGTTTCTGGGCGCGTACCCAACGAGACGGAGATTGCTGGTTGGCTCCAACCGTAACCAGTGGGTTTCAGGGAGGGCAAAGCCCTCCCTTGCCCGCCCTTCTATCCTAAAGGAGCCGAACATGGAACAGACTCTCAGAACCCCGAGTACGCCACAGCCCGCGACCACAGGCCGGGCCTGGCTGCTCGTCGGCATCGCTGCCGTTGCCTGGCTGCTCGCCTATAACCTCATCCAGCCCCTGGCGGACGGGCTGACCTACGGGCTGCTCGGGCTGGCGCGTGGCTCGCACCTCGGCGACTCGCTGGCCTTTTTTTTCTACGACGTGCCTAAGATCCTGTTGCTGCTGAGTGGCATGATCTTTGCGATCACCATCCTACGCTCGTTCTTTAGCCCCGAGCGCACCCGCGCCCTGCTCGGCGGTCGGCGCGAGGGCATCGGCAACGTATTTGCGGCAAGCCTGGGCATCGTCACGCCGTTCTGCTCCTGCTCCGCCGTGCCGCTGTTCATCGGCTTCGTCGAGTCCGGCATTCCGCTGGGGGTCACCTTCTCCTTCCTGATCGCCGCGCCCATGGTCAATGAGGTTGCTCTGGTCATGCTGTTCGGCATGTTCGGCTGGCAGGTAGCCGGTCTCTACCTGATCTCCGGCCTGAGCATCGCGATTCTGGCCGGGGTGGTGATCGGACGGCTGAAGATGGAGCGGTATGTCGAAGACTTCGTCTGGCAGATCAAGGGCGGTGGGGGCGCGGTAGCCGGGGAGCACCCGACGTGGACGCAGCGTTTCACGCAGGCGTGGGAGAGTACCCGCGAGATCGTCAGCAAGGTCTGGCTCTACGTGGTCATTGGGATTGCCGTCGGCGCGGGCATCCACGGCTACGTGCCGGACGACGCCCTGGCCGGGATCATGGGATCAGACGCCTGGTGGTCAGTGCCAGCAGCGGTGCTGATTGGGGTGCCCCTCTACTCGAACGCGGCGGGGGTCATCCCGGTGGTGCAGGCGCTGATGGACAAGGGCGCGGCCCTGGGCACCGTGCTGGCCTTTATGATGGCAGTGGTTGCCCTGAGCCTGCCAGAGATTATTATCCTGCGGCGGGTACTCAAGCCGCGCCTGATCGCCACCTTCGTCGGTGTCGTCTCGCTCGGCATTATCGCCATCGGCTACTTGTTCAACCGGGTGATCTGACCTCTGTGATCATGATGCAGTGTGTTCCGCTTCCTCTTCCGTCGTATAGCAATCCTAAACTGGTTATGAAAAGGAGTCGAGCCTTTAGGCGGCCTTATCCGGCTAAAGCCTTGACTCCACACAACAACCCCAAGAGGATTGCTATAACCCCCAGATAGCTGGTCAGCAGTGCGCGTAGACGCAAGCGGGCGCGGTGTAGGCGCACCTTCACCGCACCCGGCGTGATGCGGAGTTGGGCCGCCGTCTCCTCGGTACTCAGTTCGTCAATATCGCGCAGCACAACCACGACCCGCAGCGGCTCCGGCAGGGCGGCAATCGCCTGGGCAAGCTGGGCGCGCAGTTCACCGTTGAGCGCCGCACGTCCAGGGTCGATTGGCCACGCATGGTGCGGTTGGGGCAACTCATCTGCCGAAAGCAACTCCGCAATGTCATCAAGGGCGACCTGTGGCTTCCGCTGGCGCAGCAGCATCAGCCCCTCGTTGGTTGCAATCCGATAGATCCAGGTTCCCAGGCTGCTTGCCCCGTCGAAGCTATCTAGGGCGTTGCAGGTCTTAATAAACGTGGACTGAAGCACCCCCTCGGCGTCGTCGGGGTCGCCCACGAGGCGCAGGGCGCGGGAGTAGACTAGCGGCGCGAAGCGCTTGACCAGACACGTGCAGGCATCGAGGTCGTGGCGGCGCAGGCCAGCGAGCAGCGCAGCCTCGTCATCATAGACAGACAGATCGATGGGTGGCCCTGGCATAGAATAACCCTCCGTCGGCAGCAATACCGCAGTATAGCATGCTGCCGACGGGGAACGGCGGGCGACTTCAGTCGCC
>CAIRFY010000296.1 GCA_903877945.1 uncultured Oscillochloris sp.
GGGCAAGGTCGGCACAGATCGGCTTATGTGAAAGGTATTGGGGCTGGGGGGTGATGGCTGATCTCAGAGCCTCGCCCCTACTCCTTGTCCCGCGCCATTACAATCGCTCGGTTCCAGGGCACCTGCGCCAGGAACATGTGCCGATCAGTGTCGTTCATCCGTGCGGCCTGCGCCATGAGTTCGGCGTGCGCCCGCGCCAGCAGCGGCACGGCGCGTTCATCGTCCGCCGCCCGCAGGATCTCGTAGCAGCACTGATAGGCGCGCATGGGAGCTTCCGCGCCGTCCAGGGTGCCTGTTGCCAGATGGTTCAGCACCAGATCGACCTGGGCCAGGGCAGCGGGGAGATCGCCTGTAGCCTGGAGCGCACGGGCCAGCCCCGCGCGGTATTCCGTCAGCATCCCCGTGTGTCCAAGGTCGCTGCCGAGGCTGACAGCATCCTGAAGGACTCTCGTCGCCGCCGCAGGGAGACCCATGTCGATCATGATATGTCCCAGTTCGTGGAGCGCGATAGCCTCGTTATTGCGGTCGCCGATCACCCGCGTGATCGTCAGAGCCTGCTGGTGGAGATCGTGTGCGGCTGCGGCGTTGCCTTGGGCGGCCAGCACGATGCCCAGGTTAATGAGGCCAGTCGTCTCGCTCTGCTGATCCTCGATCACCCGGCTGATTGCCAGGCTCTGCGCAAGGAGCGTGCGTGCCGCCGGGTAATCGCCCTGCATCGACGCGACCATACCGAGATTGCTGAGCGTCATGGCCTCGCCCATCTGGTCTCCGATCATATGGTTTACGGCCAGGGCTTGCGCATAGAATTCGCGTGCCGCCGCGCAGTCGCCCTGCGCCCGAGCGACAAGTCCGAGATTGTTCAATGCGCGGCTCTCACAGAGCCGGTCGCCGATCTCCCACGCCAACGCAAGGGTTTGCTCATACAGCGAGCGCGCGAGCAGATGGTTGCCTTGATGGAATGCAACTGTGCCCAAGTTCCGCAAGGCCGCTATCTCGACCTGGAGATCACCCACGGCGCGGGCTAGATCCAGGGCCGCTTCAAACTGGATCTGCGCCCCGGCGTAGTCCCCCTGCCGCCAGAGGACAGCTCCCCAGTATTGCCGGGCGGCGGCCTGGCGTGCCGGATCGTCCTCGGCCAGATCTAAGGCACGCCGGGCGGCATCCGCCGCCGTCGGGTAGTCGCTGATCGCCTCGCAGTGCGCGCTCCAGCGCAGGGCGGCGTCCGCCCGTCGCCAGCGCTCGCCAAGCGCATCGGCGATCTCCTCCAGATCCAGCAGGTCGGCCAGTTGTTCCACACGCTGCCCGAGGACGTGGCACACCCGCTCGTGCGCCAGCAGGAGCCGCCAGCGCGTCTCGCGGTCGTTGTCCGGTGCCAATTCCAGCGCCCGGCTCAGATAATCGAGTGCGGCGGCGTTGGCGTATTGTGCCGCTGCCTGCTCGCCAGCAAGCATGAGGTAGCGCAATTCGCGCATCGGTTCGCCCGCCAGCCTGAAGTGGTGGACCAGTTCGACCGCCGCGTGCTCCGACGAAACCCCCGCTTGTTGCTCCAGAATATCGCCCGCCCGCCGGTGGAGGTGCCGTCGTCGTAGCTCTCCCAGGTCGCTGTAGATCATCTGGTGGATCTCGGCGTGCCGAAAGCGCAGCACCCGCTCCCCGGCTACCTCTTCCACGAGTTGCCGTTCCATCGCCAGATCCAGTTGCTCCAACACCTCCCACTCCGCCCGCCCACTCAGGGCCACCAGGTCGTCGAAGCGGAAGCGAGACCCCAGGACAGCCGCCTGGGTCAGCACCTCACGGGTCTCTGGGTTCAGGTAGTGGATGCGCCCCTCCACCGCCTCGTAGACGCTCTGTGGTAGCCGCACCACTGTCGGCTCGGGATAGTGCCATTGCCCGTGCTGCTGCACCACCGCCCCGTCTTCCACCAGCCCCTTGGCTACCTCTTCCACATACAGCGGGTTGCCGCCGGTCTGCTGTGCGATCTCCGCCACCAGATTATCCGGCACTGTCGCATCCCAGAACTGGGCGAGCAGCCGCCCTACCCCGGCTCGGTTCAGCCGGTCGAGGGTGATCAGACGGTAGCCCGGCGTGCGCCCCAGGTCGCGCAGTGCGGTCTGCAGCGGGTGATCCGGACCAACCTCGGTGTCGCGGTAGGTGCCGAGCAGCAGCAGTGGCAGATCCGGAACCTGTCGCCCCAGGTAGCGCAGGAGTTCCAGACTACCCTCATCAACCCAGTGCAGGTCGTCGAGGATCAGACACCACGGACGGGCGCGGGTGGCCCGCCCGATCATCTGCGCGATGCTGATGATCAGTCGCAGCTGCGCCTGCTGTGGTTCCAAAGCCGGTGGTGGTTCCAGACCAGACACGACGTGCCGTAGCTCGGGCAGCAGTTCAGCCACCACCGCCAGCAAGGGGCGGGCCGCATCGTCAAAGAACTCCGGCGGTACACTGGCGAGATATGCCTGCACAATCATCCGTATCGGGTGATAGAGTCCACTATCGGGGCGGCACGCGCCGGTCAGCACCAGCGCCGCCGGGTGCTGAGCCGTGACCTGCTGGGCCAGGCTGGTCTTGCCGATCCCCGGCTCTCCCGCGATGAACGCCAGTTGTCCGTGCCCTGTCAGCACGGTTGCCCAGATCTGCTCCAGCGTGGCGATGGAGGTTTCTCGTCCTACCAGCGGGCACTGCCCCGATGGCTCGCCCGCCCCGGCACTCGCCAGCAAGCTCTCCAGCACCCGGCGCACCTGCTGCGAGTTGGCGTAGCGCGCATTGGGGTGCTTTGCCAGCAATTTGAGGATCAGGTGTTCAACGGACGGCGAGAATTGCGGGTTCAGCGTGTGCGGCGGAACCGGAGCCTGATCAAGGTGTGCCTGCAGCAGCGCGTCGCCAGACTGGGTGAACGGTAGGTGGTTGGTGAACAGTTGGTAGAGTGTCACACCCAGCGCATACAGATCCGTTCGCGCATCGAGCGGGTAGCCCAGGATCTGCTCTGGTGCGACGTGAGTGATCGCGACGAACAGTACCGGTACTCCCTGGAGGCTGCGTCCCTCCTGGAGCCGCCCCAGCCCGAAGCCGCTCAGCTTCAGCCCCTCCGGCGTCAGGAAAACATTGCGCGGCGTCACATTCCCGTGGATCACCCCGTGCTGGTGGGCCTCCTCCAGCGCCAGAGTCAGATCGCGGGCGATCCCCAGAGCCTCGCCCGGTGCCATCGGCCCGTCCATCTGGCGCAGCCGGGCGTCGAGGGTTGGGCCGTGCAGCAACTCCTCGACCAGGAAGGCCGCACCGTCCGGCGTGCGGGCATAGTCGAGCGTGCGGGCGATGTGCGGCTGGACAAGATCGCGCAGGCGAGCGACGTAGGCACCGAAGCGTTCCAGGGTCTCGGGGCTGAGGGTAGATGGGAGCAACCGCAGAGCGGCATCGCTCCGCTGGCGGCGATCCGTCACCCAGAGTACCGTACCCAGGTGGCCCGGACGGAGCCGGGCCACAATCTGGTAACGCTGCGCCAGCAACTGCCCCGGCAGGTGGAGCGACTCACGTGCCGCGACTGCCTCCAGGGCGGCCTCAATCGTCGGGTAGATCGTAAAATAGTCGCTGTAGCCCGCCAGGCGAATAACTTCCTGAACGGCGGGGGAAAGTTCGACCAGCACCGGCGGCCCACCTGGGCGCGCCCGACTGGCCACGATCAACTGCTTGAGCTGGATGGTGGTGAGCCGCTCAACCTGCGCGAGATCCAAGATCGCCGGACCAGCCGGGCCGGGTTGGGCCAGCCGCTGCGCGATCTCCTGGTCGTCAAAGGTACTTCCTGCGGTCAGGATCGCCGTCGCGCCATCTGGGGCCAGCCGCACATCCAGCGTCGCCGGGGCCAGGTTGATCTGCAACCCTTCGTAGGCCAGCAGCACCTCACACGGCGGCAGGCTGGGATCCTGCGCCTGGTAGGCCACGCCGATCGCCTGGATCTCCTGGAGTTGACTGTCGCTGGCGGTCGGCTCGTGGTGAAAGAGGATCAGGCGTTTGACCCCCGCACGGCGGGCGAGATCGACCCCGATCATGACCGAGCTGTGCCCCCAATCCACCTTGCTTTCCCACGACTCGCGCAGGCCATACTGAGCATCGAAGATCAGCGCGTCGGCGTTGCGGAAGAAGTCGAGTTGGGGCTGTATGCTAGCTACGTCGAGGGACTGGTACTCAGCGTCGCTGGCACATACAAGGGCGCTGCGCTCGTCCTCAAACCGATAGCTGTACGAGTCGCCGGGGTGCTGGTTGCGCAAGGTCTGGATGTGTACCGACCCGACGGCGAAGGATGCACCCGGCTCCAGGCGCACAAACTTACGGTGGGCTTGGAGGTAGTCCAGGGGCACCGGGAAGGTGAGGCTGCGCTGCTGCTCGATGAGGGCGCGCTCCACGTCGTGGACGCTGTAGAGGATCAGGCGGTTGCCGGGGATGTAGGCCGGGACGAAAAAGGGAAAGCCCTGGATGTGATCCCAGTGGGGGTGGCTGAAGAGCAGGTGGATGACCCCCTGGCCGCGACCGCATGGCCCCTTGAGCAGTTCGAAGCCCAGACGGCGGATGCCAGAGCCAGCGTCGATGATGAAGATCTCATTGGCGGCGCGCACCTCGATACAGGATGTGTTACCGCCAGCCGTGCCACGCACCAGGGGCGGCAGGTCGTGTACATAGGCTCGCACAGCGGCCACGTCGTGCGTATCGAGGGCGGGCATGCGGCAGATCGCCTGGACGATTTTCTCCTCGATCTCGGCGGAGTCGAGCGGCGTAGGGATGGAGCCACGGGCACCCCAAATACGGATCTGCATTGGAGCCTCCATTGTTCAGAGAAGTCGCTACTTCTGGCGCATGATAGGGCTGAGCGGGGCAGCAGATCCCTTATTCAAAAAGTATTGCCCTTGATGTCAATCGGCAGCAGCACATTAATCAGGACAGCTATCACCGGCGGTCTCCACGCAACAAGAAACGGCTGCCTGGTGAGGCAGCCGGACAAGTGGGGAAGCTTGGTTAGCTGAGATTATGTTGCGGGGACGCTGTGCGGCTAACCATGATGTATAGTCCAAAGTGTACACGGCTTAGTTACAGGCGGGATCAGGCGGAAGGCTGAGCAGCGGTAGGGAAAATCTCCCCACCTAATGATTGCGTATGTTGATGGCGCACGCCATCAACAGAGATTCTACGGCGTTGGATTCGTCAGCAGCGTAGCGCTAACCCAGCCAACGCTGCCTACTGCTACCCGTTGAGGGGTGCATGCAATGGGCGCATCGGTGATCTGGATGCGGTACCAGAGCGCGCCACGTGCGAGAGTGCGCTTCTCCAGAACATTCACCTTGTCGCTGACGCAGACCTGTCCGATCACCGTTGCGGCGGAGACAACCGGCTCGCTGCGCAGATTGCCGCCGTTCGTCACGCTGCTACGACCGACCAGCGGCCCAGGCAACGCAGTGGGAGTGTTCTTGGCGGGGGTGCCGCTGGCGGGGGTGGGAGTGCCGCTGGCGGGGGTGGGGGTGCCGCTGGCGCTGGTGGGGGTGCCGCTGGCGCTGGTGGGGGTGCCGCTGGCGCTGGCGACCCTTGCGGCCGTGGCGGTGAGCGATCTCGCGGTGCGAGAGGCGATCTCGATGGCGTTCGATGTCTCGACGATGCTCTCATTTCTCGCCGCGCTCTCGATGGCGCGCTCGCGATAGCCCCAGGCAACCAGCGCCGCGCCGCTGAGGATACCGAGGGCCACGCAGATCATAATAATATTTGCCAGGACGCGCAGGGGGCCGCTCCGGCGAGGTGCGCCGGGGCGAAAGAGACGATCCCAGTCACGTGGATCTGCTTTTGGCGACACAAGCACTCCTCACTACATAAGGGACGTTTCAGATTGCAGATTTGCCGCAACAAGACGCGGTGTATGTGCCCAAACTGCGGCGGTGTTGCTGGCCGCCTGGAAGGCGACGCTACGAACACTGCAAACTGTCAAGCTGGTTTGAACCACTCTAGGGCTACGTCAAAGTCACCCGCCGACCCTCACCCCCTGCCCCTCTCCCTCACGGGGAGAGGGGGCTGGGGGGGGAGGGCTGAGCGGCGGCAGATTCCTTATTTGAAAGGTATTGTGCCTAAGGCATGGTTCAAAATGGGCACATTCAGCTTTACAGTCTTGCGACGAGGCGATGAGGTGATGAGGCGATACGGAGCGCCTCACCGCGTCATCGTTTCGTCGCTGAATTGTCAATCTGGATTGAAAC
>CAIRFY010000297.1 GCA_903877945.1 uncultured Oscillochloris sp.
CGCTCCTACCGTCAGGGCATGAGCAAAGTCAACTCCGGCCCCCTCACCCCCTGCTCCTCTCCCTCACGGGGAGAGGGGAGATTCTTCATCAGGATGCGCTCGGCTCCCCCTCTCCCGTTCAGGGAGAGGGGGCTGGGGGGTGAGGGCTGTCCGGCGACCACACGACTTTGCACATGCCCTGCTCCTACCGTAGTTAGGCCGACAAAAATGTCGGGTGTTTAGTACTTCCTGGTGTGCTACCTGTAGTACCTACGGAGTCTCTAAGACCATACTCAAGCACCATTGAGATCTGCAACTGTCGTGTGGTATCCTCTAGGAACACAGACAGGTGGGCATCACAACATTCCTCTTCACTCCTCCCCTGTGTTCGTACCGCATCGGGTTTGTGGTTGGACTGGTACTCTGGGCATCGCAATCAACAACACTGCACCGTCTCAGCACGACAACACGGCACCGTCTCAGCACGACAACACGGCACCGTCTCAGCACGACAACACGGCACCGTCTCAGCACGACAACACGGCACCGTCTCAGCACAAAACGGTTGCGCCAGGGTGACAGACGCACTATTTAACACAAAAAACCAGTACGTTGCTACGCAGGTGTTCTGACCCCAAACCAAATGCGGTGAACGCGGCCCCGGCAGTATTGCCGGGGCCGTATTCGTTGGTGTGACGTGGCCCCCCCTTTGTCATCTCTGCGACCTGCCAATCCTAGCCAAATGATACCTGTCGGCTAGGCAACTCCCCAACCTTATATGCGCTCCCTTATAAACCCAATACCTTTCAAATAAGCCAATCTCGCACCCTCACCCCCTGCCCCTCTCCCTCACGGGGAGAGGGGAGTATATCGCTTCCTGACGAGGAATACCCCCCCTCTCCCATTCAGGGAGAGGGGTCTGGGGGTGAGGGCTGAGCGGCGGCAGATTCCTCATTTGAAAAGTATTGCCTTTAAACCGCCCTTGCACCATAACAGCATCTGTGAGAATATGCATGGGGCAATCTTTGACGTAGGACAGGGTTTCAGAAGGACGCTCTTCGCGTCGCACGATGCTGGCGCGTCCTCGCGCCCCTCGCCAAACAGTAAAGCTGATCTGAATCAAGTCTAGCATAAATAGGAACAAGTTATGGGTATCACACATCGATACGTGCGCCTCTTGCCGGTCCTCGCCGTGTTGGCGCTGCTGGCCAGCCTGCTTGTCGCCGCGCCTGCGCGGGCGGCAAGCGGCACCGTCAGCCCACGAGAGGGCGGAGTAGGCACACGCTTCAACTTTAAGGCCGACGGCTTTGAAGCTGGCGAGCGGGTTGATTCCTGGGTCACCGGCCCTGACGGCAGCGTGAAGCCGCGCTACCCATCCGTCCGCGCCGACACGCTCGGGGGGATCATCTGGTCGTGGGACGTGGCCCCCGGAACGGCCAACGGCACATGGAACATGTCGGCCCGTGGGATCAACAGCGATGTCCGCGTGGTGATCGGATTCACCGTGATCGGCTCACCACCCATCGTTCTCCCCAACAGCGTCAGCCCCGCCTCGGGCGCGCCGGGCAGTACCTTCGCCTTCTCGGTGGGTGGCCTCCTGCCCGGCGAGCGGGTGGGAGCCTGGCTCACTCAGCCCGACGGCACAAGCCGCGATTTCACCCCCGGCAAAGAGTTCCGCGCCTACGCCGACCAGAACGGATCAGTGAGTTGGAGTTGGCGATCGCCAAGCGATGCACCAATCGGGAACTGGCTGGCGAGTGCTCGCGGTCTCAAGAGCAACCGTGAGGTGAGCTTCGGGTTCACCATTAGCGGTACCGCGCCCGCAGACCCGATCCGCTCGGTCACACCGACGGCAGGCGCACCGGGCAGCACCTTCACCGTGGTTGTGGGCGGATTTAAGCGCAGCGAGCAGGTGGGCAGTTGGCTCAATCAGCCCGACGGTAGCCAGATCGAAGCCACTCCCTATATTGTCGCTGACGGCAATGGTGTGGCCACGTGGACGTGGCAGGCACCTATCGATGCCCCGAGTGGCACATGGCAAGCGGTGACGCACGGACGCGACAGCGGCTTGGAAGTTACCCTGTCCTTCGTCGTCACCGGAGTGAATCCGGGATCTACCAACCCGAACGGGCCGACCATCAGCGTGACCCCGAACACCGCCCACCCCGGCGATGACGTGACGGTCAGCATCGCCGGATTCAGGCACAACGAGTATATCTACTACTGGCCGACCCGGCCCGACGGACTGCCCGAAGAGAACCGATCCTCCACCGAGTCCGACAACGATGGTAATGGCAGTTGGACGTATCGCGTACCCAATAACGCTGTCGCCGGCACATGGATGATGAACGCCCTTGGCGATACATCGAATCTCAGTGCGCAGACATCCTTCACCGTGATCATCGGTGCGGTCTTGCCATCGTACAGCGTCACCCCGGAATCTGCGCCAGCGGGGACGACCTTCCACTTCACAGCCAGGGGCTTCCGCGATAAGCCAGAGAAGGTCTTCTTCTGGTTCACCGACCCACGTGGAAGGGGCGTGAAAGGCCCGGAATGGAAGCATAACAACGAGGACAGCACAGTGAGTTGGGACTGGACGTCGCCCACAGACGCGCTCGACGGCGAGTGGAAGGCAGTCGCCCACGGCGAGGTTTCGGGCATTGATCGGGTGATTCCCTTCACCATCACGCGCGATACGCCCGCCCCCAGTGTCAGCGCCTCGGTATCGCCGAAAAGCGGCGGGCCCGGCACCACCTTCACCTTCACAGCCGACGGCTACAAAGAGGGCGAACGGGTGGGCTACTGGCTCAACCTCCCCGATGGCACAGTGGTGCGCTTTGACCACGAGCTGATGGGCAACTCTAAGGGCGAGGTAACGTGGTCGTGGACGGCTCCAGCCGACGCGCAGCGCGGGCTCTACACAATGAGCGCCCGCAGTTCGCAGAGCGATACGTTCAAAAACGACGTGGCCCATGACATTCGCTTCACGGTGGAGTAGTGAATATGCGGCAGCCCGAGCAGCCTCCATGCGGTACTGCGTGAGACATCGTGTTAAGCATGTTTCAATCTAGCGTGACAGTTCAGCGACGAAAAGATGACGCGGTGAGGCGCTCCGTATTGCCTCATCGCCTCGTCGCCTCGTCGCATCATTGCAAGACTGTCACGCTGAATGTGCCCATTTTGAACCATGCCTTAGGGATGGTTCAATCCAGCTTGACAGTTCAGCGATGAAACGATGACGCGGTGAGGCGTTCCGTATCGCCTCATCGCCTCATCGCCTCATCGCAAGACTGTAAAGCTGAATGTACCC
>CAIRFY010000298.1 GCA_903877945.1 uncultured Oscillochloris sp.
CCTCTCCCTAGGGAGAGGGGAGTAGATCGCGTCCTGCTGCGGAATACTCCCCCTCTCCCGCTCAGGGAGAGGGGGCTGGAGGGTGAGGGCTGCCCGGCGGCAGATTCCTTATGTGAAAGGTATTCGGGCTAGGCGGTCTTCTCGCAATCCTAAACTGGTTATGAAAAGGAGTCGAGCCTTTAGGCGGCGTTATCCGGCTAAAGCCTTGACTCCACACAACAACCCCAAGAGGATTGCTATCTTACGCCCCCCCGGCGTAATCGGCGATCTGCTCCAGGGCTGCGCGGGCCGGGCTGGCGGCGAAGGGTGCCAGGGCCGCATGGGCCGCCGCCGTGCGCCGGGCCAGTTCGGCACGGGCCGGGCCGACCCCGTGGCGGCGCACCTCGCCCACCGACCAGTCAAGGTCGGCATGCCCCAACTCAAGCGCCAGTTCCAGGCGGTTGCCGTCGCCCGTAGCGGCGGCCAGGATGAGTGGCAAGGTCGCAGCGCCGTGGCGCAGGCTGGAGCCCGCCAGACTCATACCGTTGGCCGAGCCACGGGCGAAGTCGTGCAGTTCTTCGCCGATGCGCAGAGCCATGCCCAGCTCGTGGCCAAAGCGTCCGAGGGCCGCGATCTGTTTGGCGTCAAGCCCGCCGCAGGCCGCCCCCGCCGTACAAGCCGCCGCGTAGAGCGCAGCCGACGTGCCCGCGATATAGGCGAAGTACTGCTCAGCGGCCTGCTCAGCCGGGCGCAGCGCCCGCACCGGGGCCAACTGACTCTCGCAAATCTGCATCACCGCCTGCGAGAAATAGCTAATGACTCGCGGATCTGGGCTGAGCGCCATCTCGCCGGCGGCGAGGGCAAATAGGTAGTCACCGATCATCAGCGAAATACCGTGGTTCCAGTCGCCCTGGCGAACCTGCCCGCGACGGCGATCCACCTCATCGACCAGGCTGTCGTGGGTGCTGGTAGCGGCGTAAATCAGCTCGATGGCGGCGGCGGCGTGGACGGCTCGGTCGAGTTGATAGTCGCCGAGTTGCGCAGCCAGCAGCACCAGGGTTGAGCGCAGGCGCGTGTCGCCGGGGCGCAGCAGATGCGGGTCGGCCACGCTGATCACTGCGGCGCGCGCACGCGTGCGCTCCTGGATGATCCGCTCGACCGCCTGGAGGTCGGAGCCGAGGCCGAGGGGAAGGGGCGGCTGTATCATGGCAGTGGAGGGGGGCGGCTGTAGGCCGTTGCCTAGCGCCACGTATGTAGATGGATACTCGTATCGGAGTGGTACGATACTCTATCCGCTCAGGGGTGTCAACTGGAGGTGCGTGCCGCCAATTATGAAGATGCCTTTACACAACTTTACACAAACTTGTTGTTTTGTTTGAACTGGCTTGATAATCGGCCTGTATCATAGTTATATTCCCTGAGTATCAGATTGATCCCTGACCGGCAGTTCCCGGTGTCGCCGCTACAGCGATGTACGCTATGCGTGCCGTCCCTGGCGTTGCCGTGAGTCCTGCGGGATCTTTTTTGCTCAGGACGTTCGCGTATCGCAGGTTAGGTTAGACAAGGAAAGGGTAGAGCATGGCACGCTCGTCCACAGCCGGCGCCGTCGCCGAGCAGGGAATCACCAAGATCATCTTCTCTTCCGCCGCCGGAACGATGATCGAGTGGTACGACTTCTACATCTTTGGGAGCTTGGCGAGCGTTATCGCCAGCAAGTTCTACTCGACCGGCACGCCTCTTGGCGACATCATCGCCTGGTTGGCCGCCTTCGCCGTCGGCTTCATCGTCCGCCCCTTCGGCGCGATCTTCTTCGGGCGCCTCGGCGACATGATCGGTCGCAAGTACACCTTCATGGTGACGATGACCCTGATGGGCGTCTGTACCTTTGCGGTCGGTTTGCTGCCCACATCTGAGACCATCGGCCCGGCAGCCGGTATCATCCTGATCCTGCTGCGCATCCTCCAGGGTCTGGCCCTGGGTGGTGAGTACGGCGGCGCGGCCACCTACATCGCCGAGCACGCCCCCGCCGACAAGCGCGGCTACTACACCAGCTTCATCCAGATCACCGCCACCCTGGGCCTGTTCCTCTCCCTCGGCGTGATCCTGGGCACGCGGCTGGCCGTCGGGCCACAGGCGTTCAGCGACTGGGGCTGGCGTATCCCCTTCCTGGTTTCGATCTTCCTGATCGCGGTCTCGCTCTACATCCGCTCCTCCCTCAAGGAGTCGCCGATGTTCCTGCGCCTCAAGAGCGTCGGGCAGACCTCGAAGAACCCGCTCAAGGAGAGCTTTGTCAACCCGGTCAACCGGCGCTACGTGATCATCGCCCTCTTCGGTGCCACCATGGGCCAGGGCGTGGTCTGGTACACCGGCCAGTTCTACGCGCTCTACTACCTGCAGAACATCTTCAAGCTGCCCCTGGTTGATGCCAACGTGATCATCGGCGTCGCCATCCTGATCGCCACCCCGCTGTTCGTTCTTGTCGGCTGGCTCTCGGACAAGATCGGTCGCAAGTGGCTGGTACTCAGCGGTATGGCCCTGGGCGCGCTGACCTACTACCCGATCTATGCGGCGATGTACCAGTTCCGCTACGCCCTTGACCCGGCCCAGAAGCTGCTGGACGCTGCCGGTCAGATCGTTCTGGATGCGGCGGGTAAGCCGAAGCCCGCACTGATCTTCGACATCAACCCGAGCTACAGCCCGGTAATGCTCGGCGTGTTCATCTTCATCCAGATGATCTACGTGACCCTGGTGTACGGCCCGATGGCGGCCTTCCTGGTCGAGATGTTCCCGACCCGCATCCGCTACACCTCGATGTCGCTGCCCTACCACCTCGGCAACGGCGTGTTCGGCGGTATGGTGCCGATCATCGGCCTGAGCCTCATCCAGAGTACCGGCAACAACCTGGCCGGTATCTACTACCCGATTGGCATCGCGGCGATCTGCTTCGTCATCGGCGCGATCTTCCTCAAGGATACGCACAAAGTTGATATTACGGCAGATGTGAAGAACATCTAGGGGCGTCAGCCCTCACCCCCCAGCCCCCTCTCCCTGAGCGGGAGAGGGGCAGGGGGTGAGGGGGCACGGTCGGCATAAATCGGCTTATGTGAAAGGTATTGCATCTAGGGCATCTGCCCTCACCCTCTGGCCCTCGCTCCCTGAACGGGAGCGGGGGCTTTTTGTTTGACATTGTCGGGCTGAAGCCCACACTACGAACTGTCACGCTGAAACCTGGCACCTGAAACCTTGTCTACTGCCGTGTTACGAAGATCAGCCGTCCGTGTTCGGCAGCCCACGCCTCGGCGGTTGCCAGGGCGACCTGTCTGTCCCCAGCGTCCCAGCCCGCAGCGAAGCTCAGGGCGACTCCGGCCCCGCCTGCGGTGCGCCAGGCTCCCAGGGGCAACTCCTGACCTACCTCCAACTCGTAGCGCCAGATGATCGCCGCCACGCCTGCATAGTCGTCGGGCTCAGCCTGCGAGACCCAGGGTAACACCAGCCAGAGCCGTGGGCTGGTTCGCAGGTGGCCCGGCTCTGGCTGATCGGCGGCGTACACCGCCAACCGATCCAAGTAGCCTGGTATGTAGGGAAGATCCGCCCGCCAGTTCCGTAGCAGATCGGTACTCGGCGGCTCGCTCACCACCTCCAGGTACAGATCGAACAGGGTACTCGGGTTTGCGGCGATCCACCCCGCAAGGGTTGGCGAGGTCTGAACCAGATGGTCTGCTGGGAGCGTGATATCGACGTGTGTTGCGAGGCGGCTAGGATCAATACTCTTCACATAAGGAGTCTGCTGCCGCTCAGCCCTCACCCCCCAGCCCCCTCTCCCTGAGCGGGAGAGGGGGAGCCGGAAGCTTCCTGTTGCTATCTCCAGTCGCTCATCGTCTAGCCTAACGCTGACGATCATGCCTCCCTCCTCCTTCACCCTTGCTCCTTCCGCCAGTGCATCCGACCTCGGCCCCGGCATCCCCTCCCGCGCATCCGGGTCGATCCCGATCCCCACCTTCAGCTCGCGGCGCAACCGACGTAGCTCAGCGTAGGGCGTGCGGTCGGTGCCGAGTACATAGTAGGGCGGACGATCCTGGAAAATCAGACCGTACCGGGCGGCCTCGCGGCGCACCGCCGTACCCGGCAGCACCTGGAGCATGAAAATGTCGTATGGCCCAAGGGACTCATCCTTGATGAAGGCCAGAGTCGCGGCCACACCGTCCGCGTCATCTGCGGGCAAACCCAGGATCACATCCAGAAAGACCTCAATCCCCGCCGCGTAGAGGCGGCGCGTGCCCGCCGCCCACATCGCCAGGTCGGTCTTGCGATTCGCGGCGCGCAGAGCCACCGGGTTCGCCGTCTGGAGGCCCACCTCCACCACGCGCACATTTGCCGCGTCTAGGGCGGCCACCGCCTTCGCCGAGAGATGTTCGCCGCGCAGTTCGGCGTAGAACGTGATCTGCCGATCAGCGTTCATATCGGCCAGAGCGCGCATCAGCGGCCAGAAGATCGGCAGTAGATTCAGGTTCGCCTCAACAAAGTGAACCCGGCGCACGCCGCGCTCCCGGCCCCAAGCGACCTCGGCCAGAACCCGATCAAGCCCGAACGAGCGACCGCCCAGGCGTGGCCCCCTATTCCGCCCGTAGAGACAGAAACTACACGCATAGGGGCACCAGCGCGAAATTTCCACCATCTGGATGCCATCTGGCGATAATTCCAGGTGGTCGGCGAGGTAGGGCGAGGGTATTACGGAGATGTCAGGGAGATCGGGACGCGACTGCAGATTGGCGATGGCCAATTGTGGATTGGGCTGACCATTCGGGGCAATCTGTCGTAAAAGATCAGCAAACGTCTGTTCGCCCTCGCCAATCACCGCCACACTCACGCCGGGATGCTCCAGCACCCAGACATTGTCGGCCTGTACCTCAGGCCCGCCGACGACGACGATCAGGGTGGGTAGGCGCTGCCTGACCCGGCGGGCCACCTCCAGCGAGCGCTCGCTGTTCCAGGTGTAGAGCGAGAGTCCGAGCAGGTCAGGGGCGCGATCCACAATCGCCTCAACCAAAGCAGCGTCGCCCGCGTTATCGGCGATAGCGCGTGGCAGGATGTCGATCTGTACGCTGCCACCCAACCCGCGAGCCTCGGCATACGCCTTCAGGTAACCCGCCGCCAGAGGCGTATTAAGTGCGGGGTTGTTCGGCACCGGCAATTGGGCCAGCAGCACGCGCAGCGGTGAGCGAGTCACTGATTGCTCCCCTTTAGGCATGGTTCAAACCAGCTTAACAATTCAGCGACGAAACGATGACGCGGTGAGGCGCTCCGTATCGCCTCATCGCCTCATCGCCTCATCGCCTCATCGCAAGACTGTCACGCTGAATGTGCCCATTTTGAACCATGCCTTAGGCATATTTCAATCCAACTTAACAGTCTGTCGCCGCTCAGCCCTCACCCCTTGCCCCTCTCCCTCA
>CAIRFY010000299.1 GCA_903877945.1 uncultured Oscillochloris sp.
GGGCTGGCGCCTCGTGCGGGTGCCACAACCGTGGCTGGGAACACATGAGCAGGCAGTGATTGCCGCAGTACTAAGCGCGAAGGGAGTGTAATGAGATTCTTGCCCAAGAGGTTCAATCCCGCCATTCACACCCTGTAGTGTATATAAACGTTTTTCAGTAAGTCAGGTCGAAGGGGAGATGGTACGGGAGTCGCACCTCGTCCTCAAATCGGCAGATCTGAACTGAAGGTTCACCAACGCTGAGGTATTGGAATGCCCTAGCGGTACCAGGGACGCATTTCAGATCTGCTACCGCATTACGATGGCTCAAGACCCTGGCCATGACTGCTGGGCAACTCTACCACAGCCTCGGCAAAAACGACACTGCCATGGTTGCTCACCGTCTTGCCACCGCGTTTCATTTTCCTATTCCAGCCTTAATCTAGCACCGAAAGGTAAAACCTCATGTCTTTCTTTTCACGTCTCGTAGGGAACAACGCCGAGGATCTGCGCGAGAAAGGCCGCCAACTTGTTCAGGATGGTCGAGTCGCTGAAGGTATAACGCTGCTTCAGGAAGCGTTGGCCGTTGCTGTACGACATCGCGACCAGAAGGCCGAAGGATGGGTGCGCAACACGCTGGGTATTGCGCTTAAAGACAATGGAGGAGACGTAACCGAGGCTGCTCAGCACTTACGTCTGGCATTAGATTTGGCTCGTAACAAAAGCGACGTACTACTCGAAATGCAGGTCTGGTCTAATCTCGGATCTTGCTTCCGTCTTCTCGGCAATCTACTACAAGCAGCACAGTGCCAGAAAAAAAGTCTCGAGTTAGCCGAGGCTCATGATAACCCAATTTGCTACAGCAGTTCCTTACATAACCTGGCAGGCGTTTTTGAGCAAGGTGGTCATATGGATGAAGCGATGGACTGTTATCGACAGCGGATACAGGTTGCTGCGAGGCTCGGCGATGCCCGGGGACTAGCAAATTCAACGCTGAGGCTGGCTACACTACTCTTAGAAGTAGGTGAAAATCAAGAGGCCCGCCAGCATTTGATGTACTTTTCGAATAACTATGGTAATGCGTCTATCCCCGCTGATGTTAGTAGTGCGCTCCTCATGCTGATGTCTCAGTGTTATAGCACTCCTACGGAGGTTGTAAAACGTACATACAAGCTAAAAAAGCTTTTGTAACCAAGAACCGTGTAAGGGACGTGGAATTTTTTAAGTATCCCGGTACCTGTCATGCTGAGCGTAGCGAAGCATCTTTCCCGGCTTCCTGCACGACCCTTCGCTTCGCTCCTCAGAAAATTGAATGGTACCATGTAAAAATGCTCTGAGCGACAGTTTCTCCCGGTGCCATTGGCCCGGCCATAAGATACTCAGGGTGACATGGTGATCGCGATGGGACGATTAAAAAATCCCGTTTCCCTAAAATGACTGAATAGAGCCGAAACAGTGGTGAAGACCACTATTTCGTGTCTCTAACTATTGACAAAGATAACCGCTCGTTTGTACTTTTTACAACCTCCGTAGGAGTGCTATAACACCTATGACCTTAACAACAGGCAAAAATGCGATGACCTATTACTCCTCCGCCCTTGAGCTTGCTTGGCAAATGTCGGCTTATGATGCCGGTCGCGCACACCACCGAGTATATTGAGCCAGAGTACCTTCAGGGACTCGCGCCTCGTCCTGAAATCGGCAGATTTGAATGAAGAACCCGCCAGCGCCGAGGCATTGAGACGCCTCAGCGATCGTGAACATTCAGTTCAGATCTGTCGATTTCAGGACGAGGCACGAGTCCCTGACCTTCTGGTGTCCATCTGCGCCTTGCCAGACTGCGTCGATCTGCCATTTCTTGAGCGTAAGGGCTTTGTCGGCCCGGTTGCTTCACGACCACCGATGCCCGCATCAAGCTCAAGAAACTCTACCCGACTCTCAACTCAGCAGCATAGTTCGGACGGGGTACTAGTCCGACGTCGGACGAGTCTACTTGCCGTTCGCTTAAATCTGGATAGGGTTCGGAAGATCGGGTAGGCTCGTCATATGAACGAGCAACCCACAATACACACGGAACGGGTGGATGACGTGCCGCTGTTGCTGGCCCAACTGGAGCGTATGGGGGTGCCTCCATTAGTGGATGCCCATTTCCCAACCCACGGCAATCGTCAGGGGCTGAGTCTGGTCGGGGTGTGTGCCATCTGGTTGGCACATA
The DNA here is from genome assembly GCA_903877945.1 of uncultured Oscillochloris sp. Classification (GTDB taxonomy): domain Bacteria; phylum Chloroflexota; class Chloroflexia; order Chloroflexales; family Chloroflexaceae; genus Oscillochloris. Next base: position 2,195 of record CAIRFY010000299.1, read on the forward strand.
TCCTGTCGCGGGCCGACCATCGGCTCAATCATGTGCGCGCCTGGGCTGAGCATCTGCCGACTACCCTGGCCAGTTTCTTGTCGGCACCACTGCGCCCGACCGACCTGACGGACGACCGGCTGGCCGATGTGTTGCGGATGTTGAGCGATGATACCCGCTGGGCCGCGTATGAAGGGGCCTTGAACGGAAATCTCCTGCGGGTCTATGACCTGCATCCCACCACGGTACGGGTGGATAGCACCACGGACAGCGGCTATTGGGAGGTCACCGAGGATGGCCTGTTCCCATTCGGCCAGTAAAGACCATCGCCCCGATGTGCCGCAGGTCAAGGTGATGCTGGCCACCCTCGACCCGCTAGGGATGCCGCTGGCGGCGGATGTGGTGCCGGGTCAGTGCACCGATGACCCGTTGTATCTGCCGACCATTGCACGGGTACGGGCGAGTTTGGGCCGCACGGACCTGCTCTACATCGGCGACTGCACGCTGGGGACGGTGGGCAATTGGGCCGGGATCCACCATGCAGGAGATCATTACCTTTGCCCGCTGAGAGCCGTGCAGGTTCCTGCCGCCATCCTGGCGGCGCTGGTGGAGGCCGCCCTGGCAGAGGCCGCCCTGGCCACGCCCCCGACCCTGCCTACGGTCACACGGCTGAGCGATAATGGGAAGCCGGTAGTGATTGCGACCAGAACCGAGGACACGGTCACGTTGACGGCACGGGTGGACGATGAGCCGGTCACGTGGACCGAACGTCGCTTGCTGGTGCGCTCGCATGCCCATGCTGCAGCGCAGGCGAGGGGACTCCATCGGCGGCTGGTTCAGGCGGAGGCCGACCTGTCCGATCTGCTGGTCGCGCGGCGTGGGAAGGTGCGGCCCACCACCCCGACCGATCGGGAAGTGGCCGTCACCGCCATCCTGACCGCGCAGCAGGTGTCGGGCATGCTGACGGTGACGACCGAGGTGACAGCGCATACGCGTACCATCCGGCCCTATCGCGGCCAGCCTGCGCGGGAGGAAACCACGTACGACCTAGCCCTGACCACTACCCGCGATCGGGAGGAGATCACCGCCGCCGAGGCTCGCCTGGGCTGGCGGGTGTATGCGACCACCCGGCCCGTCGACCAACTGAGTCTGGCGCATGCCGTGATGGCCTACCGCGAGGAGTACCTGATCGAACACAGCCTGGGCCGACTGAAAGGCGCGCCACTCTCGCTCCGGCCCGTCTATCTGAGCCGCGACGACCATACCACTGGACTGATTCGCCTGTTGACGATTGGAGTGCGCGTGCTGACCGTGTTGGAATATGCCATCCGCCAGCGCCTGGCCGACACATGCCACCGTCAACGGCCTGTATGCCTGCCAGCCAGTCGAACCGCACCATCGCCTGCCCTACCGCTGAGCGTGTGCGGGAGGCGTTTCGCAACCTGACCCTGACCGTCGTCCACCTGCCAGGGCTGATCATCCGCCATCTCACGCCCTTGTCGGCGCTGCAACAACGGTTGTTGGCGCTGGCGGGCCTGGATCCCGTCTGTTATGGTCGTCTGACCGTACATTCGTCTGAACCACCTGGTAAATGAGCGAACGGCAAGAGTCTACAGAGTCGCTATAATTGCATAAATTTGTTTCAGGCTGTATACAATACAGTATAGGGGTGAGAAACACCCCCGCAATGGGGAGCCACTATCGAGGCAACACAGCAGATTATCACCACTTTGGCCGGTACCTCGGCTAATGAAAGTAATGCATCCAGCAAAAGTAGTTCGGCTAGCATATCTTGCACATGTTGTGGTTGGTAACGCGGCCAGCAAAATAGCTCGGACAGCACCTCAGCCAATACGACTCGGAAATTTGACGGTATGCTCAATTAACCGTAAATAATGTGACGGATCCTGTAAGCATGAGCCGCCACATTAGCAACTCAGGAGAGCCGCTGTATACTGAAGCCTCACATCTCCAGTATACAGTAGCCCGCAACCTCTACACATGAAGGAAGTCACGCTATGTCCTTAGAGCAGATCACACAGATCACGACCGCCACGACCGCCGTCTACACTCTCGGCAAACAAATCGGGCTCTGGCACTGGTTGCACAATTGGTTCCGCCAACAACAGGGCGGTAGGCTGTCACGGGGCCGTAAGCCACTACGAAGGTAGTCCAGAGACTTGGACAGCCGACACGACAATGTCGCCCAGGTGCTTGACCTGGGCGACGCTCGCCTTTGGCGATCACCTACACCACAATCGCCAGACGCGCTAATGATCGTATGGCACGAACTACATTAGGCTGCCTAATGGATAAGGATACACCTCGATCATCTTCTCCTCTTCACCGAGGGCGACCCCTCACACTTCTGCAAGCATCATGCCCGACCACGAAGCAAGTATGTACGCTTTGATTTTATCCATTGATCCGTCTAGCGGCGTAGGCGAGCGCATCGGTCAGGCGGGCGATACGCGGTACCCAGACCGCACGGTTGAACACGCGATGATAGTTCTGGAACTGACTATTGTTGCTCATGCCTGTCATTCACAGCACGGTGGTGATCGTGCGTTTGTCCGATGCCAGGATGTTCCCCACGATCAATATGTGCATCCGTACCTACACCCATTCACTGAACAGCAATTCGAATGCCCGAAGGACGTGTATAATCGTGCGTGGGAGGTTGCGCATGGCTCGTTCCTTCCTGAACGTTAGGTTCACCAAGCGTATCCTGCCTTTTGTTTTCTGTCTGCCGAATGGCAGAGACGACGAACGACGGCAGCGGGCGTTGGTCATCGCATGAACTCCCCAGGGATTCCCAAGAAGCTACACATGTTTTTTGCTCAACGGAGATACTGACATGCGGACTGCCATGAACTATGAAAATGGTAATGCGACAGTTATAGCAGTACCTTATCCTTACTGAGGTCTCAGTTTATCTAGTTACACAAAGTATGTTCAGCTCCTCAGTCGGCTATCTTTAATCCTCAAAGATTCTCGGCGAGCCGCTACGAAACGTGAGGACATCGATGGCAGTGATCACATTGTCGAACGAGGCGAACGCAGTAATTCTGTGCGCCCATGAATATGCAGAGCAGAAAAAATATCTGAATATCGACAGCCCACACCTGTTCTGGTCACTGCTTACCTTCAGTAATGCTGGACGAGAATGGATCGAGTGCTGCGGCGGCCATTCGGATTTCATTGAGAAACTTACTGTTGCTATTGAACGGTGGTATGAGACGGGAAATGGAGACGCGAAACCGACCGCCGGATATATCCTTGTGATGCGTGCGGCTCAGGATCATGCATCCCTCAGCGGCGCGTTCGAGATTACACCCGGTCACCTGCTCAAAGCGATCCTCGAAACCGACAGCTTTCTACGAGAGTGGCTCAAAGACCAGGGAGTGGGTTCAGCCCCTGTTAGTATTGTCGCTCCAACACCATTACTCGACGAGCTTGGACGCGATCTCACGCGGCTCGCACGCAAGGGCGAACTCTCTCCCATTATTGGTCGAGAGGATGAGGTTCGTCAGCTTACGGAAATCCTGCTCCGCCACGGGAAGAACAGCGCGCTTCTGCTGGGGTTGTCGGGCGTTGGTAAGACCGCAGTTGTCGAGCGCCTTGCACAGGATATTGCGGAAGGCAAAGTGCCACCCAAGTTGGCAGGAATCAGGCTCATCGAGCTAAATGTCGGTACTCTGATTTCTGGGACCTCCTATCGTGGCGAACTTGAGGGGCGCATCAAGATCCTCCTGGAAGAAATCAGGCGGACTGATGACGTCATCATCGTCATTGATGAATTTCACATGCTCGTTGGTGCCGGTAGCGCGAGCGGTAGCGGCGGTGATATTGCAAATATCCTTAAGCCGGCCCTTGCGCGGGGCGATCTTACATGCATCGGTATCACCACGTTTGAGGAATTCACTCGTCATATCGAAGGAGACGCCGCTTTTGCTCGCCGATTCGAAAAAGTCGTCGTCTCAGAGCCATCTGAATCTGATTCCAGAGCAATCCTGGCCGGTGTCGTCTCGCGCTACGAGAAGCATCACAACCTTATTGTTCAACCAGATGCGCTGGACATGATCATAAGTCTGGCAGTTCAGTACCTTCCAACACGCCAGTTTCCCGATAAAGCGGTTGACATTCTTGGTATCGCGTGTAGCCGCGCAGAACTTCAGCGGTCGCCTGTGGTAACTCCCGATCTCGTAACCACAATCGTAGGCGATATCGCCGGCGTGCCCGTCGGGCAACTGACCGTCAACGTTCAGGCACTCCTGACGAGTCTGGAGACCAATCTCTCGAAGCATGTTATCGGCCAAAATGCAGCCGTCACGGTGCTGGTGAAGGCTATACAACTTGCGTATACGGGCTTGCGCGATCCTCGCAGGCCAAAAGGTGTCTTTCTTTTTGCAGGACCGTCGGGTGTAGGGAAGACCGAGTTGGCCAAGTCGCTGACCGAGCATCTCTTCGGCGACACGAAGGCGCTCCTGCGCCTCGATATGTCGGAGTATGCGGAGAAGCACACGGTTTCGCGACTGATTGGTGCCCCTCCCGGCTACCTTGGCTATGATGAGCCGGGCCAACTCAGCCAGCGGCTTCGTGATCGTCCTTACTCTGTCGTACTCCTCGATGAAATCGAGAAGGCGCATCCTGATGTGTTCGACCTCTTTCTCTCACTTTTTGACGAGGGCAGGCTTACTGACTCCCATGGTAGGCCGGTTGATGGGAGACACGCCCTCTTCGTCATGACAAGCAATCTCGGCACTACCCATAGCCAACGGAGTGGCATTCTCGGGTTTGACCGCCGGCCAGAGCCGCGAAATGACAGCCTTGAAGAGGCCCTACAGTCATTCTTTCGCCCGGAGTTCCTGAACCGGATCGATCATATCATTCGATTCCGCGAGCTTGACACTGATGATCTGGCCGAGATCGCGGCCCTGGAGCTACAGGCGCTCAAGGTGCGCCTGAAAGCACAAGGAGTGCGACTGACGTATGCGGACATGGTTCTGGATCTTCTTGCTACCGAATCTCTCCAAAAGGGGGCGGGGGCACGTGGAATAAAGCGGGTTGTTGAAGTACTCGTGGCCGTACCGATCAGCACCCTGCTTGTCTCCCAAACCGCCGGGAAACACCAGTGGTTGCACATTGAGGTCGAGCGCGGTGTCATTGTCCCCAGGTGGGTTTGATATTGGATAAGATTCTCCAGGCACGAAATCTTAGCGCTGAAGACATGGAAAGGCTGCTTGCGCAAGCACGCAGACATCTCTGGCTAAACGAGGTCGATCAGGCACGAGGAATCTTCGAACACGTTGCCACAAAGGCACAGGAGCAGATCAAAAAGAGCACGGCACCCAATACGGCCTACACATCGCTGATCTTCCATGCCCGATTAGGACTGTGGTCTGTCAGCTACCTACGCGACCAGAGCCATCGCTCTGAAGTTATGGAACTCCTGAACGGACAAAGTCCCGATGTAGAAACGGCTTCTTTTATTACCAAAGTTTTCCAGCTTCGAGGTGATACTTCCGACGAAGCACTCAAGATCTACCGAACCCACCTAATGCTCGACCCCTCACCCGGGACTGCGCGGCGCGTCCGCGATCTTGTCGCGAATCTTACCTTCTCGCACACTGCCCTCGCCCTATACGAGACACTTGAGTCCATTCTTCCCGATGATCTCGCCCTTTCCAGCAAGTTGTGTCGCTGGTATCTGCTAGTCAACGACCAACAGAATGCTGAGCAGTTGGCGCAGCGCATACTTGGATTCGCATCATCGCACCAGGAGGCGCAACGTTGCCTAGCAGTCATCGCTGAAAAGCGCGAGGACTGGGCGACTGCCATTCGGTACTATCGTCTCACCCGTGATTATTTGCGGCTGGCAGTGGTGTTGGCTCGGTCGGGACAGTACAGCGGCGCGCTTAAGGCGCTCGATGCGGTCTCCGATGCTGAACAGATAACATCCACATGGCTGTACTACCGAGGATGGATCGCGTATGTGCAAGGAGAACCGTCATCCTCTATCGTATGGTGGGACAAGCTACAGAAGCAGAAGGTGTACCCTCACGCATCCGCAGCACAGAGGGATGCACTCGGTAGTCTGACACTACCTGTATTCGACGACATGCAACAAGGGCTGGAGTTGTCGGATGCCATGATCGAACAACTGGGTTCAGCAGGGATTGACGTATCGATCCTAGAAGCAAGAAAGGGCGCGGTCGACATCCTACGCCACGGCAATATTGCTCAGGGAAAGACGCTGCTCCAACGCGCCGTGCAGGCCCAGAAGAGTAACATTCGGCTCGTCTCATATCTGGCGTTGGCAGAGGTACAGGAGAGGCAAGACCCTGCCGCCGACAGGCAGATATACGAACAATTGGTCACCTATTACGGTGATGCCAGCCTCTTTATGTGGTTACGTGGTCTCACACTGCTCAAGTCCGGACACAAGCACAGTGCGCAGTATCTACAGAAAGCTTATGCGGATGGCGTCTGCAAGCGCCACCTTCCGCCTGAGGCAATGACAGCGGCCAACTGGCTGCTTCATGCTGCCAGCGTCGCTTCTGTGCAGAGCAATGACCTGGATCTCGCACAGCTCGACCAAGCTCCTGCCTCAGCCTGCGCGTTTCTCTGGGCAGTAGTGTCATCATATACGCTGGACAAGATTCGGCGGCATGAAACAGCAAGCTGGATAACTGCCCGTCCCCCAGGGACAATCGATACCCCGTACTGGAACATCATACGCGCCGCGTACTACTACGCTCAAAAAGACTGGTCGGCATCCTTCGCGGAACTCGATGATCGGAGTACCGATCTCCGGTGGCGGCTGCTTCTCCTTGCTGTAGATGATGCACTGCACCAGCAAGATTGGCTGATGCTCGCGGCGTATGTGCGACAGGGGCTGACGATTAACCACACCCATCCCGGCCTCAAAAGGCTGGAGAAGCCGCTTCGCTCGCAGATATACCAGGTACTCTGGCATCGCGGCGATCTCGAGCGGCTAGACTACGAGCTTGAGGCGGTAATACGTACCGGCAATGCGCCTACAGAGCTGTATCACAGCCTTGCCCTTATCTATATGCGTCTTGCAGTGACGAAGGATCGTGCGTCATTTGCCCTCGGCAGTGAGCAAACTGAGGCAGTCTCGCCAACACAGGGACAGCGCACGCCGGCCAAGTACACAGGATTTCTGGAGAACCAGGCCCATAACGACTACTGGCAACTCGCTATCGGGTACTGGGCGGTCGCTCTCTCCGACGATGCCTACTGGCAGGCATGGTGCGCGCGCCGCAGCACAGTCTACGGGGAGACGGTCAGCACAGAGCAGATATACAATCTAGTCACTGACGCCGTACCAGGTCTGCTCCGTGCCTATCATGAGGAACAGTGTCACCTAGACTCCCCGGTTACGACCCACCACCGCTTCTATACCTCGCTCATCGCTCGGGAGATTGAGTCAACTCGGGCGATGCGCTACCTGATCCGGCAGACTTCCGGTCAGCAGGTCGCTGACATTCCTGATAGCATCCGACACTTTATCAGCCCGCTTCTGATCAAAGAGTACGGCTACATTGAGCATGCACGGGCGCTGATCATCCGAATGGAGGGCCGTCACATCTCGCCGTACGAGCTTGGGCTTGTCCGATCCGCCTTTTCGCCCGTTGCCGACGCTCAGGCGCTGGTCGGTATCAAGGCATACGACATGGCGCTACAGATCTTGCGCACCTACCTGTCCAACCCGAAGTATGTGCCAATGCAAAGCGAGTTGACGAGTGAGCTATGCCATACGCTGGAACTCGCCGTTGCGCAACACCTCGATCTAGAGCAGTGGGAGACGGCACTCCATCTCGCACGGGAAGGACAGCGGCTTCAGCCACGCCATCACGAGTTCCAACAGCTTGCTATTAAGGCTGTCACCGGGATGGCGAACGCCTACGTTCGCAAGGGGATGTTCAATGAAGCCATCAGGGAACTGAAGAAGGTGCGCGTTGGACAAAGGCAGAGCGACGCTAACCTCGACACCTTGCTCAGCGAGATCTATGTCGAGTGGGGATATGAGGCGGCGAACGACGACGATTTCGATAATGTCATCCATCGCCTTGGCAAAGCACTCTCAGTCCTGCCATCGAACACACGGGCCATAACGAGCCTTAAAGATGCATACTACCATCGGGCGATCGGAAAAGCCCAGGCTAGCAAGTATGTCGCCGCCCTCGAAGATGCGGAACTCGCGCTCAAATATGGTGAGGACGCAAAAACACTGGTGCTACTCGCCCGGCTATGCCGCTCCATCGCGGTCAGATTTGAAGAAAAGAAGGCGTTCAAACCGAGCCATTCCCACTGGGATGCGGCGGCTAAGTACGCCATGCGCCAGCTTGAACTGGCGGATACGCAGGAAAGCCTTGCGTTCTTTGTGGAGATCTCCGTATCCCGTGTGCTATCGCTATACTCCCAGGACAACAATAGCGCTGCCATCGATCTGGCTGAGCGCCTAATCAAGATTGCTCCTGACAAGTCGCTGTATGACATCGATATCGAGAAATTGCTGAGCGAGATGTACACTAACTATGGGGCAAGCCTGTACAACAGTGGCCATAAGCAGCAGGGCTACCAACTAATGCGCAAGGCGCTCCAATATGACCCACAGAACGAAGTTGCCCGGCAGAATATGAGCATTATGCAGGACTAACCACAGGGGCTCAACCATGGAAAAGATTACCGACCCGAACCCGTACGACATCCTGGGTATCAGTCCAGACGCTGACCGCCGTGCAATCAAGCAGGCACTCGCGGATCGACAGCGGGCGAACAGGAACCAAGTTGAGCGGCAGCAAGCCTTGAGCGCACGCAACGCCCTTGTTTCGACCGAGAAGCGACTGATCGTCGACGCACTGACGCCGAATTTTACAGCATCAACGGAGGACGCAGCGATGCAGGCAAACCTGGAAGATCTTATCGAGCCTGCCGAGGCGTTAAGCCTACAGGATTTTGTTGGTTTCAATACCGTCGTTGCGCAAGACCTAGAGGCACTCATCGACGTGACGATCCGCCACACGATCCGCATCCCGCCAGCGCCAACCCGCAAACTGGAGCTAACCACGGAGTTCGACGGGCTGGATGAATTCCTTGCGGTGTGGCTCTCACAGCCCTAGACCAAGCACCTATTCACGGCATCTGCCCATCGCTAACATCACGTGAACCGCCTCATTCTGATAGGACTGCACGCTTATGGAAACACCCCCTCCCGGAATTCTTGCCCTGATCCAGCAATACGAGCATCTGTCTGCCGACGTGCAAGCCCAGGTTCAGCAGGTACATTTGTTCCAGAAAAGACTGTACGAGACCATCGCTCCATCTCTCATCACCTTGCAGAAACGCCTACATCGACTCCCAGGTCCACCGAGCAGCTACTACTGGCATATCTTCCGAGACTACTGGCGCAGCTATGAGTTATTTTCGGAGAAGCTCGCAAGCACGGCTCAACAACTCTCACGGCCCTACGAGACGCCTCCGCTTTGCGCCACCAACCCCACTGCACAGAATGAGGACGACTGGGCCGAGCTTGTGGATGATCTAGAGGAGGTGTACGTTTATCAGCGGCAGCAGCAGGTTCAGCGGGCCATGTTACTCCTCCTCGTCGACGTACTAGACAGCACGGAGCGGATTGGGATGCTTCGTATCCCACATGCCCACAATAGCGGCGAGGCGTTTGTGAAGTCGATCTACGGATTGCGACAGATTACCCTCAAATTAAACCGCATGCTAGAAACCGCGCTATCCGACTACGGCATTCAACGTGTCCCACTATTTCCAGGGCAGTACCCACCGCCCGAGACGACCCGCATCATCGCACGGAGGGACAACAACACAGACGATAACGTGGTGATTATTGAGATAGCCACAACGGGGTACAGATGGCAGGGCGGGTTGCTCCGCAAGGCGGATGTCATCGTAGCTACTGAACCTACAGGAGCGTGAACTGACATGGGCAGAATCATAGGCATTGACTTGGGGACGACAAATAGCGTTGCGGCGTATTGGAAGGGAAAGCGACCGCGCATTATCGAGAATGAATATGCAAGCTTCACGCCTTCGGTCGTATGGGTCGAGCAAGGAATCGAGCGCGTTGGACGAGATGCGAAAGACCGACTGGCGACCGGCTCCGCTAATATTGTCTACTCGATCAAGCGATTCATGGGCGTCGACTTCGATGACGCCCAAGCACAGAGGGCGGCCAGCCGCGTTGGCTTCGTTACACGCCGTGGGACAAATGGTGAGGTTGAGGTATTAATCGGTGGCGGACACTACAGTCCGACCCAGATATCCGCACTCATCCTGAAGCAGATCAAGAAAGACGCAGAGATCAATTTCGGGGAAGAGGTGACCCACGCTGTGATCACGGTTCCGGCCTACTTTGGGCAGCGACAGAAAAATGCCACCCGCGAGGCGGGCAGGCTGGCCGGCCTGATTGTGCCACGAATCATTAGCGAGCCGAATGCCGCAGCCCTCGCGTTTGGCATCGATGAGAACCTGACGGAGCCACACGACGTCCTTGTCTACGACCTTGGCGGTGGCACCTTTGATGTATCAATTCTCTCCATCATTGACAATAACTTCGACGTACTCAACGTCGATGGTGATCGCTTCCTCGGAGGTGACGATTTTGACGACCTGCTGATCCACGAACTGCTGGAGCAGATCCGGCGTGAGCATCGCCTCGATCTGGGCACGGACATGGTTGCGATGATGCGCCTGAAAGTACTCGCCGAAAAAGCGAAGATCGATCTGTCACGGCAGGAGGAGAGTCGGATCATCGGCGACGTCATCACGCAGCAGGGGGGACGACCGATCAACGTGAGCATGATCATCACCCGCTCCCACTTCGAATCGATCATCAAACCCCTGGTCGATCAGTCAATCGAGATCGTGAACCGCTCCCTCGAAGGGGCCGGGCTACGGCCTAATGATCTGGATCGTATCCTGCTCGTCGGCGGCTCAACACGTGTGCCATTAGTCCGACAGCAGCTACGTGACATCTTCGGCGACAAGATCCAGATCGACGTTGATCCAATGCAATGTGTCGCATTAGGTGCCGCAGCGCAGACGGCATTTCTGACCAGCGAAGAACTGCAAGGACGAGTTGAGGGACAAGAGATTGCCCCCACTCAAGAACTGTCTCCGGTGATGATCGAGAAGGCCAGCGACATGCCGACGATCACAATGCAGGACATGGTCTCAAAGCATATCGGCATCGAGACCGATGGAGGGATGATTGTGCCGGTGATCCCGAAGGGGACGCTCTACCCGACCCTTGATCCGTTCCGCCAGGTCTTTCAGACGAACCGGGTAGGACAGCAGATCTACGAACTTCCTATCTACGAGAGCGAGTCAAGTGCCGTTGATCAGACCGTATGGGAATGGATCGGAGTTGTTCGCAACGAGAAACTCCCGCCTGGGCTGCCAAAGTCCTCCGACATTATGGTTGAGATGTCGATCGACAAGGACGGGATCCTGTTTGTTAGCTCGTATCTCAAAAACGACCCCTTGAAAGACAACTCCGAGAAGGGTACTCTTGAACGGCGGAGCTTTCACTTTGGCGGTTCAGCGAAGGCAGCGGGGGGGATGGATGTATTTGAGAAAGTTGACTTCCACGCCTTCCTGTTCGATGCCATCTGTCGCATGCCAAGCATCAAAAAGTACCTTCATCCTTCGCTCATAGCCGATGCTGAGAGGTTTGTGGATGAGGCACAGCCTATACTCGCGAGCAAAGACGAGCGGCGTGCGACCGAACTTCTGGCGCGTATGGGTCAGTTTCGCCAGAACCTCCCGGTGCCTGTTGAGGAACTCTTCTGGGCGCAGTGGATCATCGAAGATAAGACCATCGTGGCTCCAGTTGAGCGATCTGCAATTCAGCAAACTGTCGCGAACATGGAGCAAGCACTATCGAGTGATAGTACCGATGCTGCAAACCAGCACCTCAACCGGCTCCGCCAACAGACAGAGGAACTCATGAAGAAGTATCCGAGCAATCTGCTCATGAAGAGAGGCTAGTGTCCATCGCAGTAACTTCACACCATGAGCCATCGGACACCGATCAGGGTTACCTGCCTTTGACTGTGCTACGCTGAGAATGTCACCGTATCGCCAAGCCACTACGAATTTTGGCCGCGTTTACTGAAGCCGAAAGGCAGCACCTATTCAGGGTCTCGCGCCTCAGCAACGGGGATGCAGAACTGAATTGCGTGCCGTCGAGACGCCCACGGACACCACTAACTGACGCCCATCCGAGAGGTGCGGAGCCTGGGCGTTCACCCGTGTGCACAGCGCGTGGATGTCGCGGGTGAGTTGCTGATCATTGAACGGGCGGAGTTCGACACGCACCGTCGTCCGATCCCCCGTCACCCGTCCGGAGGTTGAAGAACGGGGCGAGTCGCTTCCATGTCGCGTGTGCGTAGTCGTCGGGGAAGAAGTGGTCGCGGGTCCACATCGCCAGGTTCGCCATGGCCACCTTACACACCGTCATCACGGGGTCTGCGTGACATCAGAGCAGAAAACGCAATAACCGAAGACGTGTATCGGTGGCATCTACCCTCCTTAGCTGAGCCAAAGCCACCCTTCGTGTCACCCGTCACACCAGAGCTACAATAAAGCGACCGATGCGGAGCGGTGTTGCGGACATCGCCGTGGTGGTCGCCGCCGAATCGTCGCCGTGCCGCGTCTTCACGTGGCTCGGGTATACTTCACGGCACTCATAGAACGTTGAAAGACACGAGGGCATATGACGGATACTCCGAGGGAACCAGACAATCACAATCATCCCGATCAGGGGGAGTTCCCGCACTCGCAGGCGAATACCCCCGTCTGCACCGACGACGGGAACCCGTCGCGTCTTTCCGCCTCCCCTCACAAACAACAGCCTCTGGCTCGCTCCCCAGACACCGATCTCGTTGTGGGGGACACAACCGGCGTGGTTATCACTTTTTTCTACACCCACGGCTTTATTCATACCGACCGCTTTGGCTCCATCTTTGTCCATAAAAAAGAACTAGCGGACGGCACCACGCGACTCGAACCCGGGCAGCAGGTCTCTGCGCGAATTCTTCAGGGGAGGAAGGGTCTCTACGCGTATCAGGTGCAGGTTCTTACCGCTGGCACGGTCACGGCAGGGGATGTGGCTCCCCCTACTTCGGTAGGTCGTCCCCAGCCCAGAAACCCGATCACCCTGGTCGCTGAGCGTCTCCACGAAAAGAACTCCAGGGCTCTCTTTCAGATCCGTCGACTGTACGAACACCTTGGTCCCGACATCATATGGGACATGATCGCGGAGACGGAACGCATTGAAGCCGAGGGGGGCATGCTGTTTCAGGATGGCTCCCGGCGGCGGGCACCGGGGGGCGTGTTTCTCTTCCTGGCGAAGAGACGGCTCTCCCTTGAGGAATGGGCGCGGATCTTCCCCCCGAAACCTCAGACGAACCCGCAGCCGCAGAATCCCCCTCGACCGAAGATAACGCCTGCCCCTGCCCTTGCCCCTGCCCCCGTTGTCGAGAAGATCACATGGGACACACGGGCGGTCCTGATAGACACGGTGCGCGCCGGTCAGGGAATCGCACACACTGTCAGAATAATGGTCATCGGCCGACCCACGTCCGTGGTTGAGCGGGGGAATACGGTGATTCTCACACTGACCCACAACGGCCCGCTGCTGTCGGCGCCCAAGGGCGTCCCGATCCCGCCGGTCATGCCGACGACCACCTACACCGTCTATGTGGGCGCGAAGCAGTGGCGGGGGGTGGCGGAGGCGATGAAAAATCCCGAGGACGAACTGATCATGGAGGGGGCGATGACATGGGATGCCGAGCAGCAGGCGATTGCGGTCTACACGACGAAGATTGCATCGAAGCTGGCGCAGCGTGCCACACGAGCAACTCCGCCGACCACGCCGACACCTGCAGAGAGTCCTCCGACGTAGGGACGCGCTGGTGACGCCGTGCGGTTCGGCTCACGTCTCCCCTGTTGAGAAGATCACATGGGACATACGGGATTACGGATAGACACGATCCGAGAAGGTTAAGGGAGCGCACATATCGTGAAAGTGACCGTGATAGGACGACCCACATCCGTAGTCGAGCGGGGGAATACCGTCATTCTTATGCTGACCCATCACAGCCCGCTGCCGGCGATGCCCAAGGGCGTCCCAGTTCCGGCGGTCATGCCAACGACCACCTACATCGTCTATGTGGGCGTGAAGCAGTGGCGGGGAGTGGCGGCGGCGATGAAGGATCCGGAAGACGTACTGATCATCGAAGGAACGCTGACGTGGGATGCAGAGCTGCAGGCGATTGCAGTCTTCACGACAAAGATTGCGTCGAAGCTGAAGCAGCGTGCCACGCGAGCAGCACCGCCGGTGGAGCCGGTGGAGCCGTCGGCGGAGGCGACGCCACCTGTAGAGAGTACTCCGACGTAGAGATTGCTATGCTCTCATGTTCTTACGACCACGGGAGAGAGGTACCGACCTCGGCAAGCAGGGCCGCGAGTGACATCTGACGGCGATCAATCCACCACCCGGCGGTTCGATACCGTGTGAGATAGTCTATCGCGGCATCGAGATGTACTAACTCCACCGCGATCTGCGCGGGACTCTGTTCGAGACGGATACACGCGGCGCGGCGATCCGTCCGCACCTGGCCAATCTGTTGCAGTTTCTCGTCGCGAATGACGAGTGCCCACGGCTCTTGTTTAGGACTCCCGATGAGTTTGGGAAGCCCAAGCATCTCCGCGACCAGCTCCGCCGCTGCTTCGCGAGTCAGCGCACGATGTTCTCCCCCAGACATGATCTCCTCCTCTGTGGCGAGGCGCTCCCCGGCCACCGCTGATCATCGCGACGGGACGGCACCAGAGGGTCCGTTCTTCTTGATTTATCCCGCACGCTTCAGATAGGTGTACACGGTATCGCGACTGATGCCGAACTCGCGTGCCAGTGCTGCCTTCGGCTCGCCTGTGGCTGCTCGGCGGCACACCTCCGTGGCCTGCGCGGGGGTGAGCGCCTGCTTACGACCATGATACGCGCCGCGCTTCTTCGCAAGGTCAATGCCCTCGCGCTGGCGGTCCGTGATGAGCGCTCGCTCGAACTCGGCGAACGCGCCCATCACGGAGAGGAGCAGGGTGGCCATCGGCGAGTCATCGCCGGTGAAGATCAAACCTTCCTTTACGAACGAGACGCATACGCCGCGTGCCGTGAGTTCCTGCACCAGGCGGCGCAGGTCATCGAGGTTGCGGGCGAGGCGATCCATGCTATGGACAACGAGCGTGTCGCCCTCGCGCACGAAGGCCAACGCCCGCTCCAGCTCGGGGCGCGTGGTGTTCTTGCCCGACGCTCTATCGGTAAATGTCCGATCGGTCTGAATCTGGTCGAGTTGGCGACCAGGATTCTGGTCGAAACTGCTGATGCGGATGTATCCGATGCGTTGGCCGCCCATGGGGGTCTCCTGTCGGTCACTATGTCGAATTAGATTCTAAGACCTTCGGCGGGCGGTGTCAAGAAAGCCCAAAAACGACCCTATTCCGACGCGGTTTTCCCGTTTTCCGGGCGTCGTTCTGGGGTATACCCCAGAACGACATACGGGACACGCTATCTTGTGGCGGCTGGTGACAGCGACGTTTGTACCGGCCCACGAAAGGGTGATGAGGAGAGTCATGGGCTCTTGCTCCGTTTCGCTGAAGCCAACGTGGGCTTGGCTCTGTCGTGCGATGCCGCACGCGCAATCGTGCCGATTCTCCGCATTGATCAGTGAAAGCGAGCAAGAGCCACACATGCGCCACATAACTCTGCAGGTGACAGGCATGCTATACTCCGCAGATATTGTTTCTACCACCCAAGCATCTCAATGAATGACACCCCTGAGTCTCTGGCCCGCCAGATCGCCGAACTTGAGGCCAGCCGTGCCCAGTCGCTGCCCGATGCGGTGCGCCGACTTGTGGAGCAAGAACTTGCTGCGCTCCGTCAGCAGCATGCCGCCCTGATCACCCTCAGCGGTGCGCAGATGGGCGACGTAAAGATGGGCGATGTGGCCGGTGGCGACATCACCTCGGTTGAGCAGCAGATCACCCAGACTATCAGTGGTGAGGCACACGTCGGTGCGGCTATTGGAGGTAATGTCCACGGCGATGTGCAGACTGGCGGGGTGCGCAATGAGGGACTGATCCAGATCTTCCTCCAGGCGGCCGGCATTGCCGCGCCCTCCGACGACCAGCGCGAGATCGTCGCCGACTACCTCGATGGCCTGGCCCGCCGCTGCGACCAACTGCGCCTGCGGGGCGTCGTTGACTGGGAGCGCAAGCGCGGCAAGGCTCCCGACTTTACCCTCAGTCAGGTCTACATCACCCTCGCTGCGGATGCCTGGGTGACGATCCGCGTGAGTCCTGATCAGGATTCGTTTACGCCTGAGTTGGAAGCTGGCAACCCCGATGACGTGCTGCCCCAGGATGCACGCCGCTGTGTGACCGATGCGGTCGGTGATGTGCGCCATTCCCGCAGTCCGCGTGACCGTCCCGACGATCTGGCGCAGGCTTCCGCGCAACTCCAGCGCCCGCTGTTGCTCACCGAGGCGCTCAGTCGGCGGCGGCGGCTGGTGCTGCTCGGCGGGCCGGGCAGTGGTAAGAGCACCTTCCTGCGCTACCTCGCCGTGGCCCTGGCCCGCGCCGGAGACGCGGCCTCGGATGTACCCGGCTGGTCGGCCGGGCCGCTGCTCCCCGTCTATGCCTCGCTGGGCGCGTTCGCCGCATGGCTCCAGCGCCAGCCCGCGCCCGCCTGCGATGCCAGCGCGCTCTGGCGCTATCTGCTGTCCAGTAATGAACACGAGACCCTGGCCGGGCTGGGCGATGCGCTACGCAAGGCGTTCCGCCGTGGTCGGCTGCTGCTGCTCCTTGATGGTCTTGATGAGGTGGCCGACCCGGCCCTACGCGCCCAGGTGGCGGCGGCGGTCGCCGCCCTGGCTGACCGCCACGAGGTCTTCGTTGTGGTGACCTGCCGGTCACGCTCGTTTGACGGCGCGGTCGCCGCGCCGCTGGCGGGATGGGACGACCCGGTGACGCTTGCGCCGTTCACCCTCGGCCAGATCCGCTCCTTCGTGCGTGGCTGGTATGCGGGCAGCGCCAGACGGGGCGCGTTCACCCCGCAGGAGGCGACGGGCCGCGCCGAGGCGTTGATCGAGCGGATCACCGCGTTGCCGACCCTGCGCGACCTGGGAAAGACCCCGCTGCTGCTGACGATCATCACCATTCTGCACTATTACGAGGGTAAACTGCCCGAGGATCGCGCCGATCTCTACGAGGACATGGTGCAACTCTTACTAACCCGCTGGACGCAGCAGCGCCGCGAGGCCGACGCACCCCAGAGCTTGCTGGAGCGCCTGGCTATCCCTGGCCTGAAGGAGACCCAGTTGCGGCAGACGCTGGCCGCGCTGGCCTACCGCGCCCATCAGGGCGAGCGCTCGGCTGATGGGCGGGGGCTGCTGGAGCAGAGCGCCGTGCGCGATACCTTCACCCATCTGTTTCGGGAGTTTGGCCTGGCACCGGGGCGGGCCTACGAGCAGGCGCTGGTGGTGCTGGACTACCTTGAGGACGAGAGCGGGCTGCTGCTGCACGAGGGTGGTGAACGCTACGCCTTCCCGCATTTGACCTACGAGGAGTATCTGGCGGGCACGCACCTGATTGCTCAGGACTCGGTGGTGCGCCCGCTGGCCTTCCAGCAACTGGCCTACGACCACTGGCGGCGCGACCCGACCCGCTGGCGCGAGGTGATCCTGCTGGCGCTCGGATACGCCGTGCGCCAACCCCGCCTGGAGACGGTGGCCCTGTGGATCCAGTTCATGATCAGCCCCCACCACGGGGAGCGCCAGCGTGGCCCGGCAGAGGTACATTCAGCCGCATCCTTTGCCGCCGAGGCACTGGTTGATATTGGTGGGCGAGGCCAGTTCGCCGGGGTGAGTACGGTTGATCTTCCTGCTCTCTGGATTCGTCTGTCCATGCTTCTGGCTGAAGTCGTCGAAGGAAGCGAACTTCCGGCCGTGGATCGTGTGCGTGCGGGGGTCATCCTGGCGGAGTTGGGCGACCCGCGCCCCGGCGTACGTGA
>CAIRFY010000300.1 GCA_903877945.1 uncultured Oscillochloris sp.
AATCTGCAATCTGCAATCTGCAATCTGCAATCTGCAATCTGCAATCTGCAATCTGCAATCTGCAATCTGCAATCTGCAATCTGCAATCTGCAATCTGCAATCTGCAATCTACAATCTACAATCTACAATCTGCAATCTGCAATCTGCAATCTGCAATCTATAATCCAAAATCCAAAATCCAAAATCTACAATCTTCATGAGCTATACCATCTTCGAGGACGGACATATCTCTAGCCCGCACGGATTCCGCGCCACTGGCGTCTCGTGTGGCCTGAAGGACGGTAGCAAAGCCCGCGATCTGGCCCTGGTCTACTCGTTGCAGCCGTGTAAGGTTGCTGCTATGTTCACCACCAGCGTCACCCGCGCCGCGCCGGTTTTTCTCAGCCAGGCCATCCTCACACGCAACCGCGAAGCCATCCGTGCGGTGATGATCAACTCGGGCCACGCTAACGCGGGCACTGGTCATTCTGGCCTGACTGATGCGGTGGAGTGCGCTAAGCAGGTGGCTGATGAACTTGAGATCCCGCGTGATGCGGTGATGCTGATGTCCACGGGACTGATCGGCGTGCCACTGCCCATGCCCAAGGTCCGCGACGGCATCCGCCGGGCGGTGAGCGAGCTTGACAGTGGCGGCGGCCGACGTGCGGCGGTGGCGATTCTCACGACTGACAGCAAGCCTAAGGAGCGGGTCTACCGCGTGCAGCTTGGCGAGGGCCATCGGGTGACGCTGGCTGGTATGGCCAAGGGCACGCGCATGATCCACCCGCGCTTAGCGACTATGCTCTGTTTAATTACTACCGATCTGGCAATTGACCAGCGTCTGCTTGCGCAGTCGCTGAGCCACAGCGTGGCCCGCTCGTTCAACCAGCTTAACCTCGATGGCGACTGTAGCCCGAACGATACGGTGATGGTGCTGGCCAACGGTGCCGCCGAAGGCCCGATGGTTACCGACGCTGCCTCACGTGAGTTCGCAGCCTGGCAGGAGGCTCTTGACCAGCTCTGCTACGAGCTTTCGCAGCAGATCGTGCGTGATGCCTCGACCGGGGGGAAAATTATCGAGGTGACGGTGCGCGGCACTCCGAACGAAGAGTTTGCCCGCAAGGTCTGCGACATGGTGGCCCGCTCAAGCTCCGTGCGCTCGGCCTGTATGCGCAATGTGCCGGACTGGGGCGCGTTGCTGGCCGCGATTGGCTCAAGCGGGGTCGAGATGCGCCCCGAGTTGCTTGAACTGCGCATCGGCCATATTGTGCTGATGCTTGAGGGTCTGCCCTGTACTTTTGATCACACCACTGCGATCCAGCTCTTCACCAGCCCCGAGATCGACTTTACCATTGATATGCACCTCGGCCCGGCTGAGGCGACGGTGCTGACATGTATCTGGCATGAGGAATAGCGAAAAATCATATGATCCAACAGCTACCGCTCTTCCCGCTCGCGACGGTGCTGTTCCCCGGCGCGACGCTGAATCTGCACATCTTTGAGGAGCGCTACCGCACGATGATCGGCCAGTGCCTTGAGCAGCATAGCCCCTTCGGCGTCGTCTACCTGCGCGCTGGTGGTGAGGTGGTCGAGGGGCGTCCAACCTCGCGCCCAGTCGAGACAGCCAGTGTCGGCACGGTCGCCGAGATTAGCGCCAATATGCGCCTGGATGACGGGCGCTATCTCCTCACCGCCACTGGCCTGCGCCGCTTCAGCATCCACCGTATCCTCCAACGGGCACCCTACATTATCGCCGCTGTGATCGATCTGCCCGAGGAGGGCGGCCCGCAGGTTGATGCGGCCGCCCACGCGCTGCGCTCGGCCTACGAACGCTACTGGCAGGCTATCTCGACGGCATCCGGCACCCCTGTCGAAGTTGAGGATCTCCCGGCTGAGCCTGAGGCGATGGCGTACCAACTGGCCGAGCGAATTCAGGTGCCCTACGACCAGAAGCAACGCTGGCTGGAGACGGAGCTAAGCACTCGCCTGCGCAACCTCGCCGACGAACTCCTCGGTGAACTGGCTATTCTGCCGCTCTCCCCCGGCCTCGGCAACCTGAATTAAGTGGAGATTGGAGATTGGGGCAATCCACAATCCACAATCCACAATCCACAATCCACAATCTCCAATGGACGACGTCCTCCCCTTCCCGCTGCTCGCCCTGGTCGGCCAGCCCGAGCTGAAGATGGCCCTGATCCTCGGGCTGATCAACCCGCAGATCGGTGGCGTGCTGATTTCTGGCCCGTATGGCGTCGGTAAGACGACGGCGGTGCGTGGTCTGCTCGACCTGATGCCCACGGTGGATCGGAACTGGGAGGATGGCGAGGGCCACGCTCACACGGCCCACGAGTCTATGCGCCTGGTGGAACTGCCGCTCAACGCTCGCCTGGAAGATGTGGTCGGCGGAATCAACCAGCGCGTCGCTATCGAGCAGCAGCGCGTCATGCTGGAAGAGGGCATCCTCTTCCACGCCCATCGCAACGTGCTCTACGTTGATGAGATCAACCTGCTCGACCCGATTGTCGTGGAGGCTATCCTCGACGCCGCCGCTCAGGGTCGCACCCTCGTGCGCCGTGGCCCAATGACCCGGCTCTTCCCCAGCCAGTTCGTTCTGGTCGGCTCAATGAATCCGCAGGAGGGCGAGTTGCGCCCGCAGATCCTCGACCGCTTTGGCCTGCGGGTCTGGGTTGCGCCGCTGGAAGATCCGCGTGGGCGCCTGGAAGCCTACCGGCGTTCACGCGACTTCCGCACCGACCCGTCGGCCTTCCGTACCGCCTACGCCGCCCAAACTGCTGCCCTGGCCGAGGAGGTGGAGGCGGCCCGTGCAATCCTGCCCCACGTTGAGACGCCGCCGCGCCTTGAGGAGCTAACGATGGATCTGGTGCAGACGCTCCAGGTGCCCTCGCAGCGTGCCGAACTGGCCCTGCTGGAGGCCGCCCGCGCCCGCGCCGCCGCCGACTTCCGCGATCTCGTGAGCGAGGAAGACATCCGCCGGATTGCGCCGATGGCCCTACGCCAGCGCCACAGCCTCCAGATTGACGCCTTCGCCCGTAGCTATACGGATGAGCGCACCGCCATCGACGCGGCCCTCTCCGCCCTCCTCGCGCCCCCCCAGCCCCCGCCGCCGCGCCGTAAGCGCAGCACTGTCCACAAGATTGAGGGCGAAGGATAAAGACCCCAATCCATCACCGTAGCTCCGGCATCTCCACCGGATCCTCACGCGGGTCGCAGACCCCGCAGAAGAGCGCCTTCGCCGTGACGATGGCCTTCTGCCCGCCCTTCTGGTCGTGGTAGATGGCGACAATATGCGGCATCTCCTGGGCATGTTCGCGGCAGACCGCCCGCCCGCAGAAAATACACGCCCCGTGGGCGGGGCGCTCACAGTGCCAACAGTTCATCGGTGGCTCCCGTTATCCATGTCCGTGCGTTGATTATAGCGCCTTCTGTTCCGTGCCTTCACCGCGATGTCAGTTGGTAGCGCGGGCTTCCAGCCTGCGGTGGTACTCCTGACCGCCTGGAAGGCGGCACTACAGTCACTGCACACTGTCACGCTGGTTTGAACCATGCCTTAGGCATGTTTCAAAATGGGCACATTCAGCTTTACCGTCTTGCGACGAGGCGATGAGGCGATGAGGCGATGAGGCGATACGGAGCGCCTCATCGCCTCATCGTTTCGTCGCTGAATTGTCAATCTGGATTGAAACATGC
>CAIRFY010000301.1 GCA_903877945.1 uncultured Oscillochloris sp.
GGGTTGGCAAGCCAACCCCGCGCCCCTCCTGCGTGTAGGGCTACCGCCCTACAGATCTCGTCGCTCTCACATCACTTCCACTCAAGCGTCAACGCCTCCTGGCTAATCTTGTGGTCGGCGTCACCGGCGGCATCGGCCACGGCGACACCAAAGGGCGTCGGCTTGGACGGGATGAGCACCACGTCGTCGTTGTGGCCGGTATTCAGCAGGCGCCGCTGCACTACGACCCACTTGCCGTTGGCCCACACGCCGTTGGCATCGACATCGCCGCGCGAGCCAACCGGCTTCGAGAGCACAAAGCCGGGGACGGTGCCGCCAGTCGCCAGCATCGTCTTGTCAAACGCCACCTTGTTGGCGTCCAGCAGAATCAGCGACTTCATATCCTTGCTGCTCATAAACTTAGGCGCGGGGTTGTTTGTAGCACCGTCGGTGTTGTCCACAAAGCCACCCGAGTCCGCTGCGTCGGCCACACGCGGGCTGCCCATGTCGGTGGGATCGCTGAGGACGCTCCAGCCAATGTCGTTCGTGTAGCTAACCGGGTTGGTGCGCGCCGACATCCAGAACCAGCCGTCGTAACGCACTTCGCCATTGTCCGCGCCCATCCACCACTTCGTCTGGTCGGTGCTGGTGTTGTGACAGGTAGCAGAGCAGCCTTTGCTGGCGAAGGCCGCGTTGTTGCCAATCGGCCAGATAAATGAGATGAAATCCTCCTGGCCATCTCGGGTAAACTTCGTGCCATCCCAGGTCCAGGTGTTGCGAGTCAGGGTGTTCGTGGCGTCAGGCCACTCGCTCCGGATCGTGATGTATTGGCCATCGTAGACGGCCTGGATCGTCACGGTGGGGCCGCCCGGCTTGCCGGGGAGCGCGGTGATCGTGGCCAGATCAAGCTTGGGAGCCTGTGCCCAGTAGGGCGCGGCGGCGTCGAGCGTGGTTGCATCGACCTTGACAGCGGTCAGGGTGTTTGGCTTGGCCGGAGCCGAGGTGGCCCCGCCCTGCGGCGCGGTTGCGGGCGCGCCACAGGCGGCGACCACGAAGGCCAGGGCGATTGCCAGGGTCTCAACAAGCAGTAGACGTTTCATGGGGACTCCCTTGTGCTGGTTGGGCGACAAAGCCGGTCAGCTATTGAGCTTAGACAAGGTTCGCGGATACGTTACCGTTTGCGATGCTCGTAGTGGCGGCTTCAGCCGCACAGGCGCTGAAGCGCCAACTACGAACCGTAAACCTGAAACCTGGCACCTGAAACCTTGTCTTAGGCGTAGGCGGCCATCCCGAGGATGGTGAAGACGATAATCACAACAATGTAGAAGATACTGACCAGGGTGGTCACCGGCTTGCGCCACGGGCGGCGCTCTTCGCTGAGATCGACAAACGGCAGCAGTATCATGCTACCGAAGAGGAACAGCGGGATAAGGATCGTGGCTACCGGCTCTAGGGCACCCGGAAAGTACTTGAGCAACTGGAAGTAGAACATAAAGTACCACTCGGGCCGTGGCACAAAGTTGTTGCTGGTCGGGTCGGCGGGAAAGCCCAGCGGCGCGTGGTTAGCCCAGGTCATGTACACGAGCAGCGCCAGCAGGCCCAGGCCAGCCAGGGTGTCGTTGAGGACCCAGTGCGGGAAGAAGGGCACGAAGGTCTTCGACTGGGCCTGGGCCTTTGTGGTGATCGCCGGGGCCATACCGTGGTGACGCAGTTGGAAGATGTGAATCACGATCAGCAGGGCCACCGACGCGGGCAATAGGAGGATGTGACCGGCGTAGAAGCGCGAGAGCGTGGCCTGGCCCAGCGCATCGCCGCCGCGCATCATGTGCATGATGAAGCTGCCGATGAACGGCACCGACCCGGCAATCTCCGTGCCCACCTTAGTGGCCCAGTAGCCCTTCTGATCCCAGGGTAGCAGGTAGCCAGTAAAGCCGAAGGACAACACCAGGAAGAACAGCAGTACGCCCGTGAGCCAGTTCAACTCGCGGGGCTTTTTGTAGGCGCTGAAGTAGTAGGTGCGCAGCATGTGCAGCGACACCAGGATGACCATCGCGCTCGACCCGTAGTGGTGGAGGCCGCGTATCAGCCAGCCCAGTGGCAACTGGTAGTTGATGTAGTCCACACTGTCGTAGGCACCCTCTTCGGTACTCGGGTCGTAGTAGAAGGCCAGCAGGATGCCGGTGACGGCTTGGAGCATGAAGGTGATCAGGGTCAGCCCGCCCAGCGTGTAGAGGAAGTTGCGGTGGACATACTTGGGTATCGGGTAGTTCAAAAAGTCACGCACCGGCCCGCTCAGCCCGGTTCGCTCGTCAACCCACTCGAAAATGCGGTTCATCGCGCTGTCCTTCAGCTAAATCTCGATAAAAAGCGACCCATCCTGCACCTTCGTCGCCATCTGGCGCAGGCGGCGTGGTGGTGGGCCGCTGATCACCTCCCCCGCATGCGTGAACCGACCGGAGTGACAGGGGCAGACGAACTCGTTCTTGTCCTGATCCCACTGCACAATGCAGCCCAGGTGTGTACACGTTCCGTCGAGAACACTGAAGGTGTTGCCGCCATCAGGGCTAGAAACGTAGACGATGCCGCGCTGAACCACCGCACGCCATTCGTCGGTCTCGTCGGCGTTGTAGCTCATCTGCGCCATGACGCCGGGCGCAAGGTCAGCCACTTTGATCGGCAGCTCAACCCACTTGGTGGCGGTTACGTCAAGCGAGTTGCCAACCAGAAAGCGCACGCCGGGGACGGCGACGAGCAGCGCGCCCATGCCGGCCAGTACTCCGAAGGCCGCCTCAAGAAATCCGCGCCGGTCGATTGCGTGGTCATCCCATACTCCCTTATCGGCAGGGAGCGGAGGGAGCTTCGGTGCCGCCATTGGGACTCTCCTTCATGATGAATCGCATCTGAATACGTGCCCCACTGTAACACCGCCTCTTGTCTGAATGGTGTCACAAGTTGTCGCAATTGTGTCTCAGATTGCTCCAGATGACCAAGATTGTGCTATCGTGAGCAGAGACTGTGTCTTCAAACTGGTTTTTCGTAGCCAATGAGGTGGTGCCATGCACGCCATACACATGCCGCAGCCAACACGGTCGGCCGGCGCGAGCCTGCGTGCAGTCGCTATCATCCGCTTCGTGCTGCCGCTGACCCTCTGCCTGCTTGCGCTGGGGTTTGAGTTTGGCGAACACGGCGGGGCGAGCGAGGCCCAGGGCGAGATCTGGCCAGGCATGAGCGAGATGGTGATCTTTGGCATGATCGGGCCGGCAGCCGTCTTCGCGACCATGACCTATGTCGTGGTGCTGCTCCGCGAGATTAACGCGGTTCACTCCCGCGTCACCGAGCTGAACCAGGGTCTGGAGCGACTGGTGGCTGAGCGCACGGTGGATCTCCAGACGAGCAATGCCGAACTGGCCCAGGCCAACTGTCGCCTCCACGAACTCGACCAGATGAAGTCGGATTTTGTGGCCCTGGTGAGCCACGAACTGCGCGCCCCCCTGGCCACGCTCAACGGCGGGCTTGAGGTGGCCCTCCAGCACCCCGAGGATCTGCCCGTGCGCGCCCGGCGGGTGCTTGATCTGGTGATGGGCGAGACGCTGCGACTCACCCAGTTTGTGCAGACGGTCCTCGATGTCTCGCAGCTAGAGGCGGGTAAGCTCCAGCTCAACTACGGCCCCCTGGCGGTGCGTCCGATGCTGCAGCGGGCGGTTGAGATCGTGTTTGGCCCCGATGACCAGCGCGTCACCTGGCACATCCCGGCCAGCCTGCCACCAGCCTGGGGCGACGAGATCTACGCCGAGGAGGCCATCCGCAACCTGCTGCGCAACGCCCAAAAGTACACGCCGCCCCACTCGCGGATCGAACTGGCGGTGGTGCAGGGCGACCACTGTATGCAGGTGTGCATCACCGATTACGGGCCGGGCATCCCCGCCGAGGCCCAGGATAGGATCTTTGAGCAGTTCTATCGGGTGGGCCAAAGCGACGAACACGCGCCGCGTGGCTGGGGACTCGGTCTGCACTTCGCCCGTTCGCTGATTGTCGCCCAGGGCGGCTCTGTCTCGTTCACGTCACCAGTACACGCCAACCCGGACACGCCCGGGGCACGGTTTACGGTCGAGTTGCCAATTGCTGAGGACATGCAGGACGATGGCAAAGCTGCTCTTGATTGACGATGACCCGGCCCTCACCGAGCTTCTGTCCGTCTACCTCGATGAACTGGGCCACAAAGTATACTGCGCACAGAATGGCGACGAGGGCCTGCGCTCTTTCTTCGCCCTCCAGCCAGACCTGGTCATCCTCGATGTGACCATGCCGCATCGTGATGGCTGGCAAACCCTGGAGCGCATCCGCGAACTGGCCAATACGCCGGTGATCATGCTTACGGCGCGGAACGAGGAGGCCAGCGTGCTGCGCGGCTTTGCTCTGGGTGCCGACGACTATGTGACGAAGCCTTTCTCATTCGCCCAACTCGCCGCACGGGCACGCAGCGTGCTGGGCCGCACGCAGAGCCAGACCGACAAAGACTCTACTCCTCTCCAGCTCCAGTACGGCGATCTGGTGGTTGACATCACCACTCGTCAGGTCTGGCGGCAGCGCGTGCTGCTCCACCTCACGCCCACCGAGTTCAAGCTGCTGGTCGCCCTGATGCAGCACGCCGGTGAGGTGCTGACACCCCAGGATCTGGTAAAAATGGTCTGGGGCGAGCAGTACCTCGATGACATCGGCTACGTGCGCCGCTATGTTTGGCACCTGCGCCAGAAGATCGAACTGAACCCCGCTCAACCGCGCTACATTCATAACGAGCACGGCTTCGGCTACCGATTTTTTCCGGCTGAGGCCGATACTGCGCCAGAGGACGGAGAGGCTTAGAGAATACCTTTCACATAAGGAATCTGCCGCCGCTCACCCCCCAGCCCCCTCTCCCTGAGCGGGAGAGGGGGAGTCGGATGCGTCCTGGTGCGGAATCTCCCCTCTCCCCGTGAGGGAGAGGGGCAGGGGGTGAGGGGGCA
>CAIRFY010000302.1 GCA_903877945.1 uncultured Oscillochloris sp.
ATGTCTTAGGCATGTTTCAATCTAGCTTGACAGTTCAGCGATGAAACGATGACGCGGTGAGGCGTTCCGTATCGCCTCATCGCCTCATCGCCTCATCGCTGAACTGTCAAGCTGAATGTACCCATTTTGAAACATGCCTTATGGGTTTATTCCGCCTCCCAGCCACTGCGTGATCTGAGCATACACCTCTGCTCGGTGGAGTAACTCCAGGTGGTTCATCCCGTACCCGACCCACTGCTCGTGGAGCGGCAGATCCTTGTCGGGGTCTGGGTGGGTACCAAGAGCGCTCTCGACGGGTACGAGTCCGTCACCGGGGAGTTGATCCTGGAGGTCGCCCTCAATGCTCCCGGTGGTGGCGGCGATTGCGTAGCATGCCACGCCCGCCGGGAGCGGCACCGGCTGGCGCGGGTCACCGACGTGGGCGAAGCGGTCGTGATCCGCCCAATCCTCGTCGATCAGGCTGCCGTAGCGTAGGTCGGTGATGCCCGCGCTGCGGATCTGGCCCAGACGCGCAAACGCGGCGGTGTAGGGGCTGGACATCAGCAAGGTGTCGAGCCAGTTGCCGGCACGCTCTAGCTCGGAGCCGTGGTGTGGGGTGCCGAGGAAGATCAGGGCGTGTAGGTGTTGAACCCAGGCGTGGTTGGCGAGGGTGCCATAGTGGCACGCGCTGCGCGCGACTAGCCCGCCCATGCTGTGGGCCACAATCGCCAACTCCTCCACCGGCACCGGCCACGCATCCGTCAGGGTCGCCAGCATCTCGGCTAGCGCCCTGCCGTTGGACGAGATGTGTAGCCCGGTGTTGTAGTGCAGGTAGATGGGGGTGTAGCCACGTTCCGCCGCCAGGAGCGCGCCGTGGTCGTGGCCCTCATGCTCCCAGTGCTGATCCGTCAGGCATAGCCCGTGCGCCATCAGCAGGATCTTGCCGCTGGCCTGCGGGGCGGCGGCGGCGAGGGCCGATTTTGTCAGTTCAACCGGCTGTCCATCCATCCGCATACACATGCCAATCGCCAGCGGGTTGTTGTTGGCCTGTAAGTAGTCGCCTAGAACGCCGTTGAGCGCGGCGAGGGTGGCGTCACGCTCGGGCGACGATGGGCGGTCGCGCAGCATCTGCATAAACGGCACCAGTACCAGATCGATCCCGCCGCCCACCAGGGCGGTGATTGTGCGAATGCTGGTGTATACCAGGCCGGTGATGCCACTCGTGGGGATGTTCACCGGCTCTCCAAAGATCTGGGGCACGCGCAGGATGGTGCTGTGTACGGTCTCGACAAGATCGGTGATCCCGCGAGTGGCGTCAATCGCCATGTGGCTCACTCCCTGCACATCAGCCGGGCGGGCATGGGTCGGTTTTGACATAACACCTCCGTGCGCTAACTCTCCTCTGCGCAGTGTAGCACATATGCACGGTGATAAATAGCGGTATAATTGTCAAAGCAAGGTTTTTAGACATGGTTTCAGAATTGGCACATGTACTTTACCGTTCTGTGCGACCCTCACCCCCTGCCCCTCTCCGTCACGGGGAGAGGGGAGATTCCGCAGCAGGACGCATCCGACTCCCCCTCTCCCGTTCAGGAAGAGGGGGCTGGGGGGGTGAGGGCTGACCGGCGACAAACTGTAAAGTATCTGCGAACCTTGTCTTAGGCATGTTTCAATCTAGCTTGACAGTTCAGCGATGAAACGATGACGCGGTGAGGCGTTCCGTATCGCCTCATCGCCTCATCGCCTCATCGCTGAACTGTCAAGCTGAATGTACCCATTTTGAACCATGCCTTAGAGAATAAAGAATAGACGACATTTAAGGATCAACCACCGATGGATGCTCCTCCTGGCCCAAATCTGCCTGATGGGGAACTCCCCCCTCCGCCGCTACTCGACATGCTCCCCGATGTACGCTTCCCAATTGTCGGCATCGGCGCATCGGCCGGGGGTCTGGCTGCGTTCGAGGCGTTCTTCTCAGCCATGTCCGCCGTACCAGAGAGCAATATGGCCTTTGTGCTGGTGCAACACCTTGCGCCAGACCACAAGAGCATCCTGAGCGATCTGGTTCGACGCTACACGCGCATGCGGGTCTACGAGGTTACGGACGGCATAGTAGTGAAGCCCAACTGTGCTTATATAATCCCGCCCAACCGCGATATGGCCTTCTTGAACGGCACCCTCCAACTGCTTGAGCCGTCGGCGATCCGGGGCGTGCGTCTGACCATTGACTTTTTCTTTCGCTCGCTGGCCCAAGATCAGCGCGAGCGGGCCATCTGCATTGTCCTCTCTGGCACTGGTAGCGACGGCACTCTGGGCGTGCGTGCGATCAAGGGCGAGGGCGGTATGGTGATGGCCCAGAGCCCCGATAGTACCGAGTACGACGGTATGCCCCGCAGTGCTATCGCCACCGGAATGGTGGACTATGTGCTGCCGCCGTCCGAGATGCCGGCCCAACTTCTGGCCTATGTGGCCCATACCTTTGGTACGCGGATTGGCTTGGTTGCCGTTGCGTCGCCCAGGGTTGAGGATGCGCTGCGGAAAATCTGCGTTGTGCTGCGTGCGCAGACCGGACACGACTTCTCGCTGTATAAGGAAAATACCCTGATCCGCCGGATCGAGCGGCGCATGGCCCTGCATCAGATCGAGCGGGCAGACGACTACCTCCAGTTCCTCCAGAAGCAGCCGCCTGAGGTCGAGGCGCTGTTTCGTGACCTGCTGATCGGGGTCACGTCCTTCTTCCGCGACCCGGAGGCGTTCGCGATCCTGGAGGTCCAGGTGATCCCGCAGATGTTTGCTGGTAAGGCTGCCGGGCAGATGGTGCGGATCTGGGTCTGCGGCTGCTCCACCGGCGAAGAGGCGTACTCCCTGGCTATCTTGATCCAGGAGCATATGGAGTCTCTGAAGCAGGCGTTTCGGGTGCAGATCTTTGCGACTGATGTGGACTCGCGAGCGATTGACCAGGCCCGCAGTGGGGTCTTTCCCGCCAGTATCGCCGCCGACGTATTACCCGAGCGGCTGACCCGCTTCTTTATCCAGACCCCCGATGGCGGCCGCTATCGCATCCACAAGACCATCCGCGATATGCTGGTCTTCTCGGAGCAGGATGTGATCAAGGATCCACCCTTTTCAAAGTTAGACATGATCAGTTGTCGTAATCTCCTGATCTACCTGGGTGTGAGCCTACAGCGAAAGCTCATCCCGCTATTCCACTATGCCCTAAGTCCGGCGGGTAGCTTGTTCCTGGGTACGTCCGAGACGATAGGCGAATTCACGTCGCTCTTTGCCCCGCTGGATCGCCGCTGGAAAATCTATCTGCGCCAGGAAGACGCCGTCGGCGGTGCCCGCATAATACTGAGCGATGTTGTCCATGCCATAACGGATAGCGATCTTCCCACACCGCAGATGCGCGACTTAGGCCGCAACGAGCGCAAGTTCGACCTGCGCGAACTGACCGAGCGGACTCTGCTGGCGCACTTTGCCCCGGCAGGTGTGCTGGTCAATGGACGCGGCGAGATCCTGCACATCTATGGCCGCACCGGCAACTATTTGGAGCCTGCCCCCGGTGACGCGGGTATGAATATTCTGCGCATGGCTCGCGAGGGGCTGCGCCGCGAGCTGACCACCGCCTTGTATAAGGTGGTGTCTAAAGGCGAGCCGGTGCGCTATCCGGGGCTACAGGTGCGAAATAATGGCTCCTTCACGACCGTCAACCTCACGGTGCGCCCCGCGTCTACAAGCTCCGACCGGGCGGCAGACGTGTTCCTGGTTGTCCTTGAGGAGGTTCAGATCTCAGTTCCGATGCTGATCCAGCCCGAATCCCAGGTACTCGGCGCGGACGCCGTGGTGCGCGATCTGCGTATCGCCGCCCTTGAGCGGGAGTTGCAGGCGAAGGACGAGTATCTCCAGACGACCCTGGAGGAGATGGAGACGGCCAACGAGGAACTTCAGTCTACCAACGAGGAGCTTCAGTCTACCAACGAGGAGCTAGAAACCTCCAAAGAGGAACTCCAGTCGGTCAACGAGGAGTTGTCTACCGTCAACGCCGAACTCCAGAACAAGGTCTTCGATCTGTCGCGGGCCAACAATGACATGAACAACCTGCTGGCCGGTACCGGTGTGGGCACGCTCTTTGTCGACATGAGCTTGCGTATTACGCGCTTCACCCCGGCCATCACCCAGGTGATCAACCTGATCCCGCCCGATGTCGGTCGCCCGGTGGGCGACATCGCCTCGAACCTCATCGGCTACACGAGTCTTGTGAATGATGTACAAGCTGTGTTAGACGACCTCGTACCCCGCGAGGCGGAGGTGCAGGTAAAATTGGGCGCATGGTACCTGATGCGAATCCGGCCCTACCGCACCCTGGAGAATGTGATCGAGGGGGCGGTCATCACCTTTGTAGACATCACGCAGCGCAAACACATGGAAGAAGAGCTACGCGGCAGCAAAACGGTAGTTCCCCCTCCGCAACCGTGAGGTATGGTTTGGAAAAGGTGACATGTAAACCACCCCCACCTAAAGGCGGGGGCGCGACAGGCGAACCTGCCTCCGAGCAGTACGGCACGTTTACGGGTGCCCTGCCGGGCGAACCCGGCAGCGGGTGCATCGGCCAACGCCTACGACCTTCACCCTTTTACCCGCCGGAGGCTTCCCCGGCGGAACCTGCACGGTTCAGGTGCTCACGTGC